>NZ_BAAAXZ010000097.1:0-44406 GCF_039535865.1 Streptomyces thioluteus | reverse complement strand
AGGCCGGCGACGTCACAAGCTGTCCCAAACACCGGGGCGCGGGCCACCCTGCGACGTCCTGTTCCGGAGGTCGTCCTCGGCACCCTGCCTGCGGGTCCTCGGCGTATCCTTCGCGGCAAGGCGCCGGAGCCCACAATAAAACCCCTCGACGAAACTCACCTGGCCTCGGCGCCGTCTGCTCGCGGTCCCGGCCGCTCCCGCCGCCCGCAAGCGGGGGCCGGGGCGAAGGTCCCCAGCCAGGGAGCTGCGCTCCATTTCCCGCCGCCGGGTGCGAGCCTGCGCGCTGCGGACGAGCAGCTGACGGCCCGCGTTTCGGCGGACAGGTTCGGAACGTCGGGCCTCGTCGGTCGGACGGCCTGGCAAGCGCCGCGGTCGAATCCGGGCCACGGCAGGGGGACGACGCGGACTTCCTGGAGACGAGCAGTCTCGCCACGGACAAGCGGGCTCGCCCGCAAACCGGGGCCGGTCCATCTTCGCACGCTAGCCTTGCCGGTATCCGACCTGCAACTGCCGGGGGATATAATCTGGGGGGCGGACGGCGCTGTCGGGCGGCATCAGACCTGTGCCCCCGAAACGACAGGCGTCGGAGGGATGTGGTCGCAGCTTCGACGACGGGATGGCACCGAGTACGGCCCTCCCCCACACAAAAGGTGACACCGGCGGCGGCCCGCCCATTTCGCAGTTCCTCGCGGCCTGTCGGTGCCTGCTGCTCGGCTCGGTGAACTGACGCTAACCCTGCGCTGCTCGTATGCATCCCCCCCGAGCTCCAACGAAGGGAACCCCCCCGCCCCCCCCGCAGGTGACTGATATCCTTGCATTACGCGCCGATATGGTCGGAATGTCAAGGGCGATGCGGGCCTGGGGCAGCGTCGAATAAGAATCCTGCACGCGACAACCGGGGCGCTCGCGGAATGGCCGTTGTGTGCCGTCGGTACCTCTTCGATCCCTCCGCTCCTCATGCCGCGCATAATGGCCACACGCCCCATGCACAAAATACCCGGCCCCGTCTCCGCCGGCGGCTCCGCTCGGCGGGCGCCCGCCCCACCTGCGCGCGAGTCCTGGGTATACGCCCGCCTGCTCACCGATGTCACCAACGGTACCCCTTCACGCCCGTTTGGCCGATCGGCCGTCGCCCTCGGCCCTGGGCGTGCTGGCCCTGCGTCTGTCCGCAGGGCCGGGCAGCTCAAGGCCCAAAGGTCCCGGCGTTCCTCGCAGTAGTCCAGTGGAGACCCGTAGCTGGTGCATCTCACCAGCGCCCACGGTCAGTTCGGGACCTGTCTTCTCGCGCATCCCGCGGCCACTTCCTCGGCCAGGGCCGCGCGAAGGGTACGGGGGCGGGGCACGGCCACCGCAGATGTATCTGACTACTCGGCGACCCCGGCGGCGTCGAGACCTTCGCCGGGCTGCGCTGGCCGGCAGTATGCTGGCCTGCACTGCTCGGCGCCTTGCTCCGCGCCGGGACCGGCGGGCCTGGTCAGTCTCACGCCTGGACCGTGGCCCTCAACGACGAGGCTGGTGTGGCGGCTTCGCCAAAACAACTCCGCGTGGGCCGGGCCCGCCACCTCGTCCAGGACTGAGCACGCTGATCGCGGGCCGCCGCCCCCCCCCGGCTCCCGCCCCCCCACGCCCGTCAGGATTGGCGCCCCGCGAGCGAAGTCGCCGCGCGCCCCAAGCCCTTCGGCTGGCGTGCAGCGGTCGCCCGGGCTCGTGTCGCTCGCCGCCGGCCGCCCGGGGACCGCTCGTCGCGCGTCGCCTGGGGCGCCCCGCTGATCGGCTGCGGGGCCGAGCCCCCCACCCACCGACTGGAGCTCGGCCGGGAAACCCGGTCCACCCACAGGTCCCGGCGTCGTCGCCGAGGCACCGTCCACGACCACAACACCGCCGATACCAGCTGCCCCCTATTATCCCCCCGCCACCCCTGGCTAGCGCCGGCGGTCCTGCCTCTACGGCCCCTCCCACCCCCCATCCCACCTTCACCGCGCTGGTGCGCGGCTAAGCGGAGTAAGCTTGCTAGGGCGTAAGAGGCCCCTGGGCGGGGGCCGCGACCGGCGCTCGGACCCGTCGTCCGCAGATCCTGCATCGGCTCCGGCGCCGACCAGGCCGCCCGGTGGCGGGTACGCCGTGGCTTCGTCCTCGTCCCCTCGACGACGGGGCCAAGGCGATGGGCGCCGCCCTGGACGACCACACCGGGCCGGACCCCGCTAAGCCAGAGGGCGCACCGCGCCTTGTAGCGCGGGTGGACGCCAGGTCGCCCCGGTACCGTCGGCGCCGACGGGGCGGTCGCCGCTGCCCGTCGGCCTCCGGTCCCGGCAGGAGCCCGCGACACCCTGCCCGCGGCGTCCGGCGGCCGCGTCCTGCGCCTCGCCGACAGGGCGGGCCCGGCTGGCACACCCACCCTCGACGGCAAGGGAGCTTTCAAGGCCGCACCACTGTCCGACGGCTCGGGCCATCAGGGTTTTCGAAAACTCCCCGCGGCGGCGGGAAGCTGACGCTCTCCTTACGAGACGCCGTCTAACACCGGGACCGAACTGGTTTGTGGACCCAGGCGCTGCCATGGCGTCGTCCTGGTCGTCCTCGCCCTGACGCGGCTCCGTCGCCGGAAAGTCGACGTACGGAAAAAACCCTGACCAGAGGCCGGTGGACGGCCGCACTGGCCCTCGTAGTCTCTCCGACACCGCAGGGCACCCTCCCCTCCCCCCCTCCCTCCCCCGGCCTCGGTCCCCACCACCCCCCCTCCCTCCCCCCCCCCCCCCCTGGCGGGCGAGGGCCGCCGGGCCCGCCGGCTGCGCGCACCGTCCACCCCGCTTTCCACGTTCCCCCCCCGAGACGCGCCGCCGGCGGGCCGTTCGACGCGCGCCGGAACGGCCCAAACCCCCGCCCGTACGCCGGAGGACCCCTACGCCCAGCCGCGGCAGGCACCCGTACGCTGTGCCCCTGCAGCCCTAACGCCCCAGGCCCCGCGGCCGGGGCTGGACGCGTACTACGGGGCAGCAACAGGCCGTACCAGGCAAAGGCGGCGTATACGGCAACGGCCTACGCGGAGCAGGCGTACTACCGACGGACGTTACAGGCCGCACGAACCCCTACACGCAGGGACTGGCGCCTACGACCCCTGTACGGCTACGGAACCGCAGCTACGACAGCGACTCCTCCTCCCCCCCCCCCTCCCCCCACCCCCTCCCCCCGCGCCCTCTCCCAGCCCCACCTAGCCCACGGGCCGACGGTGCCCGCCGCTGACGGACAAGCGCAGGCAGTAGCAGTGAAGCGCTACGACCCTGCTCCCTGTTCGCGGACTCCCTCACCGCGCAACCCTCCTGCGGCGCTCGCGCCCGCCGTCACACGCGTCGCCGTTGGCTCCGCAGGGGCCGTCGCAGGACACCGGCACCGCCGCGCACCGGGCTGCGGCCCGCCGCCCGGATGACGGTCCAGCACACGTCCGCAGCTACTAGCCCGGCAGTCCACACCCTCTCGGATCGTCGGCCGAGACGACGTACACAGCCTACAGTGGCCGGGGGGGCGAGCCGGGGCGAGACCAAGGGCCGGGCCGGCCCGTTGCTGCCCGCGCGGACAGCCAAGAAGTAAGGACGGGAAAGACGGTCCTCTCCCTCAAGGCGCCGGGCAGGCCCGTGACCGCCACCACCGAACCGCTTCCCGTACGCCACCGCCCGATCGGCTCGGCCGAACCCGGGGCGCTGGCCCCGGGTCGGAGGATGCAGCAGGACCACCACGATTACGCACACGTCCTTGGTCCAGCGGACGCGGGCCTTGCAGGGGCTGACGTGCAACGGCACGACACCTCGTCGCCCACCATTCTGGGTTTCCGGGCGGTGCATACGGCCAAGGGCCGCCAGGAATACGTCCACCTGAACAACCCCGAACGGCACCACGGGCCGCTCGTCGTCGACCTGGAGATCTTACAGGCAAGGACTGCCGCGGCGCCGCCCCCACCGGGCGGAGGGCGTTCACCGTTTCCGCCGCGCTCCACCGTGCCCGTGCTGCTGACCACGCTCCCCGAAGGGACGTCCGAACCCGGGGTTCGGACACGAGGGCGACCCACCCTCCACGTGGCCGCCCGGATCCGGCCGGTTTGGGGCGCCGCGGTGCAGTCCAACGGACGACAGGCTGGGCGGCGACTGGCTGACGGCTAACGGACGCCGGGACGGCCCCCCTTCCCCGCTCACCAACACGCGTAGACTCCCGGGCCATCCGGCCGATCGCCAGTCCGTACGCTCGTCGGCCTTCGCGCCCGGCTCGGTACAGAGCCGTAATGTGACGCTACGTGCTGGCGGGGCCCGGCGGTTCCATCCGGACGGCGGCATGAGGACGCTGCACGTCAAAGAGCGGGGATGACCGCCTCGGCCTCGATCTGGGCGCTCATCCAAGGCGCGAACCGGGCATCGCTGTTGCTGGGACGTCGAGGGCGGCGGTCCCCTTCACAACCGCCGGGTGCGGGTTTGACCCCGGGGCAAGTGGGGACAAACAGCGAGACCGCGTTCGTCCCAGCCGTCCGGCCGATCGTCAACCTGGGGGCGGAATACGTGGCGGACGCCCGGGCGAAGGGGACGACGCTCTCGCTCGCACCGACCCCGGAGAAGGACCTGCGCAGGGTTCAAGAGTGGTCGCCTCGGCGGGCACAGCGAGGGCACGGATCGGCGGACTCCGCACGTACACACCGTCAAGGGCGGCACCACGCTGACGCGTCGAGCCGCCGAAGCCGGATTTGGGGGGCAAGGGAGTGTGTGGGCACGGTGAGAGTGGAGAGAAGGTGTACGGCTTCGGCACCGCGTAAGCAACGAGTTCACCGGATGCGTGCGCCACTGCCCAAGGACGGCGTCCCGTTACGGCGTTCACCCGTCCAGCCAGCTGCACGAAGACACGATCCACGGTGGAGGTCACGAAGATACCGTCAGGAACTGTCGGCCGTCAACCGATGAGGGACGGCGGATCACAAGTACACGACCGGGTAAAGTTAGAGCCGGGAGTCCGGACCGACTCGGGGGCCAGGCCCAGGCAGTTCGGCGACCCTGCTCGTGACCACGACCTCGTGCACAGCAGGGCCCCGCTATCGTCGCGGCTCTTGGTGCGGACTCTCCACGAGGGCGGCGGTTAGACACACGATCCGGTTGGAGGACGGTGTCTCCCCGTGGGGCCGCTGACCGCGTAACGGCCGAGCGGCACGGAACATCGCCGGCCGAGGGAACTCCCGGGGGGCTCGCCGTCGCTCGCCCGGGACGGGGCACCTCACGCACCGAAGATCCTATCCAGTCCACCGACGCCATCTTCGGACAGCGGTCGCTCCAGCGCTCCGCCAAGTCGTGGAACCAGCCGTCGACGAAGCTCTCCGCACGGCTCACGACAGCGGCACCGCGCGGAAGGCGACGGCCGCGCCACATGCCGCGGCCGTGTGCCGGTCGCGGTGGCGCGGGCGCGGGCCCGCCGGGCTGGGTTCGCCGCCGGCGGCGGCCGGTGGCGGTACGGGCTGTCCATCACTCCGAGGGTATCCGCCGCCCGGCCGTGCACGCGCCGTAGCCGCGCATCTCATCGGATGTCGCCCGATGAGCGTTCCCGGCCATGCTTGCGATCGGATAAAGCCACCCACGAGACCGGTGATCACATGCCGAATGACACTATGGTGGCCGGGTGATGACCAAGTCCCAGGATCGCGCCTCCCGTCCCCGATCGCTCCCCGCGCAGGTCAGCCAGGCGGTTCGGGGCCGGTGTCCACGGGACGCTCCGGCACGACACGGAGGGGTGAGCCAGGAGTGAGTCGTCGCGGCCCGCTCAAGAGTGCGGTACCGTCCAACGTCGTGAGCCCTGTACGTCGCTGTTCGCGCACCGCGTGCGGCCGCCCGGCCGTGGCGACGCTGACGTACGTCTACGCCGATTCGACCGCGGTCCTCGGCCCGCTCGCCACCTACGCCGAGCCCCACTGCTACGACCTGTGCGCCGAGCACTCCGAGCGCCTGACCGCCCCGCGCGGCTGGGACGTCGTCCGCCTCGCCGTGGACTCCGGCCCCGCCCGCCCCAGCAGTGACGACCTCGAAGCATTGGCCAACGCCGTGCGCGAGGCGGCCCGTCCGCTTCCGCAGGAGCGCGCCGCGAGCCCGGGCGCCGGGCCGGGCATCGGCCCCGTCGGACCGAGCACCCGCGAGGTCAACCCGATGGAGGTGGCCCGCCGGGGCCACCTCAGGGTCCTGCGCTCGCCCGACTCCTGACGGCCCGTGGACCGCGGGCGGCCGTCGCATGACGCTCCGTCGTCCGCTGTTCGCACGCCGTCCACCACCGGTTCCCGGCCGGACGGGCGTCCGCCGTCCGGATTGTCGGTCCCGCCAGGTAGGTTGGGGTCCCTGTTCCAGGACTCCAGGAGGGTTGACCGTGGCCGATCTGTCGCAGCTCGTGAAGGCCTACGACGTGCGTGGTGTGGTCCCCGACCAGTGGGACGAGAAGCTCGCCCGACTCTTCGGTGCCGCCTTCGTCGAGGTGACGGGCGCCGCCGCGATCGTCGTCCGGGCACGACATGCGCCCCTCCTCGCCCGGCCTCAACGCGCGCCTTCGCCCGGGGGCGGCCGACCGCGGGGCCGACGTCACCGAGATCGGCCCTCTGCTCCAACGACCAGCTGTACTTCGCCAGCGGTCACCTGGACCTGCCCGGTGCCATGTTCACCGCCAGCCACAACCCCCGCCCAGTACAACGGCATCAAGATGTGCCGCGCCGGTGCCGCCCCCGTCGGCCAGGACAACCGGCCTGGCCGAGATCCCGCGCCCTCGTCGAGGGCTGGACGGAGGCGGGGCGCCCGAGGCCGTCGGCCCGGCCGGGCACGATCACGCAGCGGGACACCCTCGCGGACTACGGCCGGCTACCTGTGCTCCCTGGTGGGACCTCGCCCGCATCCGCCCGCTGAAGGTCGTGGTCGACGCGGGCAACGGCATGGGCGGGCACACCGTGCCCACCGTCCTGGAGGGCCTGCCGATCGACCTGGTCGCGCTCTACTTCGAGCTCGACGGCACCTTCCCCAACCACGAGGCCAACCCCCTCGACCCGAAGAACCTGTCGACCTCCAGGCCAAGGTCCGCGAGACCGGCGCCGACATCGGCCTCGCCTTCGACGGCGACGCGGACCGCTGCTTCGTCGTCGACGAGCGCGGCGAGCCGGTCTCCCCGTCCCGCCATCACCGCCCTCGTCGCCGCCCGCGAGCTCGCCAAGCACCCCGGCGGCACCGTCATCCACAACCTCATCACCTCCCACTCGGTGCCCGAGGTCGTCCGCGAGCACGGCGGCGAGCCCGTCCGCACCCCGCGTGGGGCACTCCTTCATCAAGCAGAAATGGCCCGCACCGGCGCCATCTTCGGCGGCGAGCACTCCGCCCACTACTACTTCCGCGACTTCTGGAACGCCGACACCGGCATGCTCGCCGCGCTCCACGTCCTCGCCGCCCTCGGCGAGCAGGCCGGCCCGCTCTCCGAGCTCGTCGCCTCCTACGACCGCTACGCCGCCTCCGGCGAGATCAACAGCACCGTCGCCGACCAGCCCGGCCGGATGGCGGCGGTCGAGGCCGCTATGCCGGCCGGGAAGATGTCACCGTCGACGGGCTCGACGGCCTCACCGTCACCACCCCCGACTGGTGGTTCAACCTCCGCGCGTCCAACACCGAACCCCTCCTGCGGCTCAACGTCGAGGCCGCGACGCCGCGACGGTCGCCCGCGTCCGCGACGAGGTCCTGGCCGTCGTCCGGGCCTGACGCCCGTCACCCCGGTGGGGCCACGCGGCGCGTGGCCCCACGGCCCGGCGGTACCCTGACCGCACAGCCTGACCGCTGCAGCCCGACCGCACGAAGACGCACACCTCCCGAAGGGAACCCCCATGCCGCTCGAAGCCGGCCTCCTGGAGATCCTCGCCTGCCCGGCGTGCCACGCCCCCCTCCGCGAAGAAGCGGGCGCCTCCGACGAGACCGCCGAGCTGGTGTGCACGAGCGACGGCTGCGCCCTGGCGTACCCCCGTCCGCGACGGCATCCCCGTCCTGCTGGTGGACGAGGCCCGCCGCCCCGCCTGACCCACCGCGCGTACCCGACGGCGATCGGAGACTGATCAACGGTGTTCGACGAGTCACTGCTGGACGACCCCGACGCCCTGTCCCGCGCGGACGTCCACGGCCTCCTGCGCGGCGCGGCCGAATCCGGCGCCCGCGTGCGCACAGGCCGCCCGCAACGCCGACGAGGCGGGCGGTCGGCCGCCCTGAGCCCGGACGGCCGCCCGCGTGCCGTCCTCGTGGCCCGGCCCCGGCCCGGCCGCCGGCTCCACCGGCGGACCTGCTGGCCGCCCTGTGCGGCGGGCAGCTGCCCGGTCACTCCCCTCCGCCCGGCCGGCGTCGCCCCGGCCCCCGGCGCCCTGGCGCTGGACGCCTCCCCGGCTGGACGGGCCCGCTCGACCTCCTGCTCGTCGTCAGCCCGGACGGCACCGAGCCGGGCCTGGCCCTGCCTGCTGGAGGGCGCCTACCGGCGCGGCTGCTCGGTGGTCTGCGTCTCCCCGGCCGGCTCACCGCTCGCCGACGCCACCGCCCAGGTCCGCGGCCTGGCCATCCCGCTGACCAGCACCCCGTACGAGGCCACGATGGCCGGTGACGACGCCCCGCGGAACGCGGACGGCGTCCTGCCGACCGGCCCCGGCACCCTCTGGTCGCTGCTCACACCCGCTGCTCGTGCTCGCCGACCGCATCGGCCTGCTCGACGCCCCGGCCGGCGCGCGTCGCCGCACTCGCCGACCGGCTCGACGAGCTGGCCGAGCGCTGCGGCCCGGCGATCGCCACCTACAGCAACCCGGCCAAGACCCTGGCCGCCGAGCTCGCCGACACCCTCCCGCTCATCTGGACCGAGGGCGACCTCGCCGCCGCGGCCGGCCGGCGCTTCGCCACCGTCCTGGCCGCGCTCGCCGGCCGCCCCGCGCTCGCCGCCGAGCTGCCCGAGGCGCTCACCGCCCACGGCACCCTGCTCTCCGGCGCGTTCGCCGCCGGAGCGGACCCGGAGGACTTCTTTCCCGCGACCGGGTCGAGGACCCCGAGGCGCTGCACGCCCGGTCGTCCTCCTCCGCGAGCGCGCACCGGCCGTCACCTCACCGGCCCCCGGCGCCCGCGACCCTCGCCCTCCACCGCGGCACGCCCATCAGCGAACTGGAGGCGGACGAGGACGGGACACCGCTGGAGACCGCGGCCGAGCTGCTGGCCGTCACCGACTTCGCCGCCGTCTACCTGGCCCTCGCCGGCACCCCTAGCGGGCCGCGCGAGCCGGCCCGACCCGTACGAACACGTCAGGAACCGCCTCATGGACCGCCTCGCCAACACCGTGCGCCCCTACGCCTGGGGCTCCACCACCGCGATCCCCGAGCTCCTCGGCACGCCGGTGACCGGTGAGCCGCAGGCCGAGCTGTGGCTGGGCGCCCACCCCGGCGCCCCGTCCCGCGTCGACCGCGGGGACGGCCCCCGGTCCCTCTCCGACGTCGTCGCCGCCGACCCGCACGGCGAGCTCGGCGCCGCCTCCGTCCGGGAGTTCGGCCCCACCCTGCCGTTCCTGCTCAAGCTGCTGGCCGCCGCCGCCCCGCTCTCGCTCCAGGTGCACCCCGACCGGGCCGGCGCCGCCGCCGGCTTCACCGCCGAGGAGGCCCTCGGCATCCCCCTCGACGCCCCGCACCGCAACTACAAGGACACGAACCACAAGCCCGAACTCCTCTGCGCCCTCACCCCGTTCGACGGCCTGTGCGGCTTCCGCGACCCGGCCGCGACGGCGGACCTGCTCGCCGCCCTCGACGTCGATTCGCTCAAGCCGTACGTGGACCTGCTGCACGCCCATCCGGAGACCCGACGCCCTGCGCGAGGTCCTCACCGCGCCGTCCTCACCGCCGACCGCGCGGCCATGGCGGAGACCGCCGTCGCCGCCGGCGCCGCGGCCGAGCGGCTGGCCGGGCAGGAGGGCCCGCACCGGGGCGACTACGCCGCCTACGCGTTCGTCGCCCGGCACTACCCCGGCGAGCCCGGCGTCGTCGCGGCCATGCTCCTCAACCACGTACGGCTCCAGCCCGGCGAGGCGCTCTACCTCGGCGCCGGGGTGCCGCACGCCTACCTCGACGGACTCGGCGTCGAGATCATGGCCAACTCCGACAACGTGCTGCGCTGCGGGCTGACACCCAAGCACATCGACGTCCCCGAACTGCTGCGCGTCGTCCGCTTCGAGCCGAGCGTCCCGGGGGTGCTGCGCCCGGAGGCGGGGCCGGACGGCGAGGAGGTCTACGCCACGCCCGTCGACGAGTTCCGCCTCTCCCGGTACGTACGGCCCGTCGGCGCCCCGCCGCACCCGCTGGACGCGCGCGCCCCGCAGATCCTCCTGTGCACCGGCGGCACGGCCCTCCTCCGGGGTGACGACGGCTCCGAACTGTCGCTCGCGCAAGGGGAGTCCGCCTTCGTCCGGGCCGGTGAGCACGCCGTGCTCGACGGCGCGGGCACGCTCTTCCGTGCCACCGTGGCGGTCTGACCGCCGCTGCTCCCGCCGTGTCTGCTGCGACAATGGCCCGCCGAAAGCGGCAAAGAAACAGCAAAGGACAACGACTGCGTATGAGTGCTCAAGGCGGGACCAAGGCCATCGTCGCCGCGCTGGGGGCCAACCTGGCCATCGCCGTGGCGAAGTTCGTCGCCTTCGCTTTCAGCGGGTCGTCGTCGATGCTCGCCGAGGGCGTGCACTCGGTCGCCGACTCCGGCAACCAGGCGCTGCTGCTGCTCGGCGGGAAGAAGGCCCGGCGGGCGGCGAGCGAGGAGCACCCCTTCGGCTACGGTCGCGAGCGCTACATCTACGGCTTCCTCGTCTCCATCGTCCTGTTCACCATCGGCGGCGTCTTCGCGCTCTACGAGGGCTACGAGAAGATCCGCGAGCCGCACGAGCTGGACAACTGGTACTGGCCGGTCGGCGTGCTCGTCTTCGCCGTCGTCGCGGAGGGCTTCTCCTTCCGCACGGCGGTCAAGGAGTCGAACGAGCTGCGGGGCCGGCAGTCGTGGGGCCAGTTCATCCGCACGGCCAAGGCGCCCGAGCTCCCCGTGGTCCTGCTGGAGGACTTCGGCGCGCTGGTCGGCCTCGTCCTCGCGCTGCTCGGCGTCACCCTCACCATCGCGACCGGCGACGGGGTCTGGGACGGCATCATGCCGTCCCAGACCCCGTCGCCGGTCGCGATGGTGAGGGTGACGCCGAGCAGCGCGAGGACGAGGCCGACCAGCGCGCCGAAGGTCCTCCAGCAGGACCACGGGGAGCTCGGGCGCCTTGGCCGTGCGGATGAACTGGCCCCACGACTGCCGGCCCCGCAGCTCGTTCGACTCCTTGACCGCCGTGCGGAAGGAGAAGCCCTCCGCGACGACGGCGAAGACGAGCACGCCGACCGGCCAGTACCAGTTGTCCAGCTCGTGCGGCTCGCGGATCTTCTCGTAGCCCTCGTAGAGCGCGAAGACGCCGCCGATGGTGAACAGGACGATGGAGACGAGGAAGCCGTAGATGTAGCGCTCGCGACCGTAGCCGAAGGGGTGCTCCTCGCTCGCCGCCCGCCGGGCCTTCTTCCCGCCGAGCAGCAGCAGCGCCTGGTTGCCGGAGTCGGCGACCGAGTGCACGCCCTCGGCGAGCATCGACGACGACCCGCTGAAAGCGAAGGCGACGAACTTCGCCACGGCGATGGCCAGGTTGGCCCCCAGCGCGGCGACGATGGCCTTGGTCCGCCTTGAGCACTCATACGCAGTCGTTGTCCTTTGCTGTTTCTTTGCCGCTTTCGGCGGGCCATTGTCGCAGCAGACACGGCGGGAGCAGCGGCGGTCAGACCGCCACGGTGGCACGGAAGAGCGTGCCCGCGCCGTCGAGCACGGCGTGCTCACCGGCCCGGACGAAGGCGGACTCCCCTTGCGCGAGCGACAGTTCGGAGCCGTCGTCACCCCGGAGGAGGGCCGTGCCGCCGGTGCACAGGAGATCTGCGGGGCGCGCGCGTCCAGCGGGTGCGGCGGGGCGCCGACGGGCCGTACGTACCGGGAGAGGCGGAACTCGTCGACGGGCGTGGCGTAGACCTCCTCGCCGTCCGGCCCCGCCTCCGGGCGCAGCACCCCCGGGACGCTCGGCTCGAAGCGGACGACGCGCAGCAGTTCGGGGACGTCGATGTGCTTGGGTGTCAGCCCGCAGCGCAGCACGTTGTCGGAGTTGGCCATGATCTCGACGCCGAGTCCGTCGAGGTAGGCGTGCGGCACCCCGGCGCCGAGGTAGAGCGCCTCGCCGGGCTGGAGCCGTACGTGGTTGAGGAGCATGGCCGCGACGACGCCCGGGTCGCCGGGGTAGTGCCGGGCGACGAACGCGTAGGCGGCGTAGTCGCCCGGTGCGGGCCCTCCTGCCCGGCAGCCGCTCGGCCGCGGCGCCGGCGGCGACGGCGGTCTCCGCCATGGCCGCGCGGTCGGCGGTGAGGACGGCGGTGAGGACCTCGCGCAGGGCGTCGGTCTCCGGATGGGCGTGCAGCAGGTCCACGTACGGCTTGAGCGAATCGACGTCGAGGGCGGCGAGCAGGTCCGCCGTCGCGGCCGGGTCGCGGAAGCCGCACAGGCCGTCGAACGGGGTGAGGGCGCAGAGGAGTTCGGGCTTGTGGTTCGTGTCCTTGTAGTTGCGGTGCGGGGCGTCGAGGGGGATGCCGAGGGCCTCCTCGGCGGTGAAGCCGGCGGCGGCGCCGGCCCGGTCGGGGTGCACCTGGAGCGAGAGCGGGGCGGCGGCGGCCAGCAGCTTGAGCAGGAACGGCAGGGTGGGGCCGAACTCCCGGACGGAGGCGGCGCCGAGCTCGCCGTGCGGGTCGGCGGCGACGACGTCGGAGAGGGACCGGGGGCCGTCCCCGCGGTCGACGCGGGACGGGGCGCCGGGGTGGGCGCCCAGCCACAGCTCGGCCTGCGGCTCACCGGTCACCGGCGTGCCGAGGAGCTCGGGGATCGCGGTGGTGGAGCCCCAGGCGTAGGGGCGCACGGTGTTGGCGAGGCGGTCCATGAGGCGGTTCCTGACGTGTTCGTACGGGTCGGGCCGGCTCGCGCGGCCCGCTAGGGGGTGCCGGCGAGGGCCAGGTAGACGGCGGCGAAGTCGGTGACGGCCAGCAGCTCGGCCGCGGTCTCCAGCGGTGTCCCGTCCTCGTCCGCCTCCAGTTCGCTGATGGGCGTGCCGCGGTGGAGGGCGAGGTCGCGGGCGCCGGGGGCCGGTGAGGTGACGGCCGGTGCGCGCTCGCGGAGGAGGACGACCCGGGCGTGCAGCGCCTCGGGGTCCTCGACCCGGTCGCGGAAGAAGTCCTCCGGGTCCGCTCCGGCGGCGAACGCGCCGGAGAGCAGGGTGCCGTGGGCGGTGAGCGCCTCGGGCAGCTCGGCGGCGAGCGCGGGGCGGCCGGCGAGCGCGGCCAGGACGGTGGCGAAGCGCCGGCCGGCCGCGGCGGCGAGGTCGCCCTCGGTCCAGATGAGCGGGAGGGTGTCGGCGAGCTCGGCGGCCAGGGTCTTGGCCGGGTTGCTGTAGGTGGCGATCGCCGGGCCGCAGCGCTCGGCCAGCTCGTCGAGCCGGTCGGCGAGTGCGGCGAGCGCGCCGGCCGGGGCGTCGAGCAGGCCGATGCGGTCGGCGAGCACGAGCAGCGGGGTGAGCAGCGACCAGAGGGTGCCGGGGGCCGGTCGGCAGGACGCCGTCCGCGTTCCGCGGGGGCGTCGTCACCGGCCATCGTGGCCTCGTACGGGGTGCTGGTCAGCGGGATGGCCAGGCCGCGGACCTGGGCGGTGGCGTCGGCGAGCGGTGAGCCGGCCGGGGAGACGCAGACCACCGAGCAGCCGCGCCGGTAGGCGGCCTCCAGCAGCAGGGCCAGGCCCGGCTCGGTGCCGTCCGGGCTGACGACGAGCAGGAGGTCGAGCGGGCCCGTCCAGCCGGGGAGCGTCCAGCGCAGGGCGCCGGGGGCCGGGGCGACGCCGGCCGGGCGGAGGGGAGTGACCGGGCAGCTGCCGCCGCACAGGGCGGCCAGCAGGTCCGCGGTGGAGCCGGCGGCCGGGCCGGGGCCGGCCACGAGGACGGCACGCGGGCGGCCGTCCGGGCTCAGGGCGCCGACGCCCGCCTCGTCGGCGTTGCGGGCGGCCGTGCGCACGCGGGCGCCGGATTCGGCCGCGCCGCGCAGGAGGCCGTGGACGTCCGCGCGGGACAGGGCGTCGGGGTCGTCCAGCAGTGACTCGTCGAACACCGTTGATCAGTCTCCGATCGCCGTCGGGTACGCGCGGTGGGTCAGGCGGGGCGGCGGGCCTCGTCCACCAGCAGGACGGGGATGCCGTCGCGGACGGGGTACGCCAGGGCGCAGCCGTCGCTCGTGCACACCAGCTCGGCGGTCTCGTCGGAGGCGCCCGCTTCTTCGCGGAGGGGGGCGTGGCACGCCGGGCAGGCGAGGATCTCCAGGAGGCCGGCTTCGAGCGGCATGGGGGTTCCCTTCGGGAGGTGTGCGTCTTCGTGCGGTCGGGCTGCAGCGGTCAGGCTGTGCGGTCAGGGTACCGCCGGGCCGTGGGGCCACGCGCCGCGTGGCCCCACCGGGGTGACGGGCGTCAGGCCCGGACGACGGCCAGGACCTCGTCGCGGACGCGGGCGACCGTCGCGGCGTCGCGGGCCTCGACGTTGAGCCGCAGGAGGGGTTCGGTGTTGGACGCGCGGAGGTTGAACCACCAGTCGGGGGTGGTGACGGTGAGGCCGTCGAGCCCGTCGACGGTGACATCTTCCCGGCCGGCATAGGCGGCCTCGACCGCCGCCATCCGGCCGGGCTGGTCGGCGACGGTGCTGTTGATCTCGCCGGAGGCGGCGTAGCGGTCGTAGGAGGCGACGAGCTCGGAGAGCGGGCCGGCCTGCTCGCCGAGGGCGGCGAGGACGTGGAGCGCGGCGAGCATGCCGGTGTCGGCGTTCCAGAAGTCGCGGAAGTAGTAGTGGGCGGAGTGCTCGCCGCCGAAGATGGCGCCGGTGCGGGCCATTTCCTGCTTGATGAAGGAGTGCCCCACGCGGGTGCGGACGGGCTCGCCGCCGTGCTCGCGGACGACCTCGGGCACCGAGTGGGAGGTGATGAGGTTGTGGATGACGGTGCCGCCGGGGTGCTTGGCGAGCTCGCGGGCGGCGACGAGGGCGGTGATGGCGGACGGGGAGACCGGCTCGCCGCGCTCGTCGACGACGAAGCAGCGGTCCGCGTCGCCGTCGAAGGCGAGGCCGATGTCGGCGCCGGTCTCGCGGACCTTGGCCTGGAGGTCGACCAGGTTCTTCGGGTCGAGGGGGTTGGCCTCGTGGTTGGGGAAGGTGCCGTCGAGCTCGAAGTAGAGCGCGACCAGGTCGATCGGCAGGCCCTCCAGGACGGTGGGCACGGTGTGCCCGCCCATGCCGTTGCCCGCGTCGACCACGACCTTCAGCGGGCGGATGCGGGCGAGGTCCACCAGGGAGCACAGGTAGCCGGCGTAGTCCGCGAGGGTGTCCCGCTGCGTGATCGTGCCCGGCCGGGCGACGGCCTCGGGCGCCCCGCCCTCCGTCCAGCCCTCGACGAGGGCGCGGATCTCGGCCAGGCCGGTGTCCTGGCCGACGGGGGCGGCACCGGCGCGGCACATCTTGATGCCGTTGTACTGGGCGGGGTTGTGGCTGGCGGTGAACATGGCACCGGGCAGGTCCAGGTGACCGCTGGCGAAGTACAGCTGGTCGGTGGAGCAGAGGCCGATCTCGGTGACGTCGGCCCCGCGGTCGGCCGCGCCCCGGGCGAAGGCGCGCGTGAGGCCGGGCGAGGAGGGGCGCATGTCGTGCCCGACGACGATCGCGGCGGCGCCCGTCACCTCGACGAAGGCGGCACCGAAGAGTCGGGCGAGCTTCTCGTCCCACTGGTCGGGGACCACACCACGCACGTCGTAGGCCTTCACGAGCTGCGACAGATCGGCCACGGTCAACCCCTCCTGGAGTCCTGGAACAGGGACCCCAACCTACCTGGCGGGACCGACAATCCGGACGGCGGACGCCC
Organism: Streptomyces thioluteus; assembly: GCF_039535865.1. Classification (NCBI taxonomy): domain Bacteria; kingdom Bacillati; phylum Actinomycetota; class Actinomycetes; order Kitasatosporales; family Streptomycetaceae; genus Streptomyces; species Streptomyces thioluteus. The sequence goes on along the minus strand of NZ_BAAAXZ010000097.1, from coordinate 28,373 downwards.
GTCCCGGCCGGGAACCGGTGGTGGACGGCGTGCGAACAGCGGACGACGGAGCGTCATGCGACGGCCGCCCGCGGTCCACGGGCCGTCAGGAGTCGGGCGAGCGCAGGACCCTGAGGTGGCCCCGGCGGGCCACCTCCATCGGGTTGACCTCGCGGGTGCTCGGTCCGACGGGGCCGATGCCCGGCCCGGCGCCCGGGCTCGCGGCGCGCTCCTGCGGAAGCGGACGGGCCGCCTCGCGCACGGCGTTGGCCAATGCTTCGAGGTCGTCACTGCTGGGGCGGGCGGGGCCGGAGTCCACGGCGAGGCGGACGACGTCCCAGCCGCGCGGGGCGGTCAGGCGCTCGGAGTGCTCGGCGCACAGGTCGTAGCAGTGGGGCTCGGCGTAGGTGGCGAGCGGGCCGAGGACCGCGGTCGAATCGGCGTAGACGTACGTCAGCGTCGCCACGGCCGGGCGGCCGCACGCGGTGCGCGAACAGCGACGTACAGGGCTCACGACGTTGGACGGTACCGCACTCTTGAGCGGGCCGCGACGACTCACTCCTGGCTCACCCCTCCGTGTCGTGCCGGAGCGTCCCGTGGACACCGGCCCCGAACCGCCTGGCTGACCTGCGCGGGGAGCGATCGGGACGGGAGGCGCGATCCTGGGACTTGGTCATCACCCGGCCACCATAGTGTCATTCGGCATGTGATCACCGGTCTCGTGGGTGGCTTTATCCGATCGCAAGCATGGCCGGAACGCTCATCGGGCGACATCCGATGAGATGCGCGGCTACGGCGCGTGCACGGCCGGGCGGCGGATACCCTCGGAGTGATGGACAGCCCCGTACCGCCACCGGCCGCCGCCGGCGGCGAACCCAGCCCGGCGGGCCCGCGCCCGCGCCACCGCGACCGGCACGGCCGCGGCATGCGCGGCCCGATCGCTCCGCCGCAGGTGCCGCTGTCGGTGAGCCGTGCGGAGGCGTTCGTCGACCTGGTCCACGACTCGGCGGAGCGGCTGGAGCGCCGCTGGCCGCAGCTGGCGTCGGTGGACTTCGCGGTGCGTGAGGTGCCCGTCCCGGGCGAGGACGGCGAGCCCCCCGGGGAGTTCCTCGCCGGCGAGTCCGTGCCGCTCGGCCGGTACGTCGCGGCCCACGGGGACCGGCCCGACCGGATCGTGGTCTACCGCCGCCCCGTGGAGATCCGCACCAAGAGCCGCGACGAGCGGGCCCTGCTGGTGCACGAGGTCGTGGTCGAGCAGGTCGCCGAACTGCTGGGGCTGGCCCCCGAGTCGGTCGACCCGCGCTACGGCCAGGACTGAGCCGCCCCCTCAGCGGGTGACGGCCGACAGGTCCTGACGGATCGTCGGGACCTCCACCGTGGAGCGGTCGTCGGGCAGCGGCTGGACGGTGAACGCCGGGACGCCGTCCTTGGGCAGGGCCAGCATCCGGGACGCGTGCACGGGGCCGCCGGACACCTTCTCCACGCTCACCGCCCACACGCCCTTGCCCCCTCCGGGCTTCGGCGGCTCGACCGTCAGCGTGGTGCCGCCCTTGACGGTGTACGTGCGGGAGGCCGCCGAGCCGCCCTCGCTGCCCGCCGAGGCGACCACCTTGACCTGCGCGTCCTTCTCGGGAGCGGCGAGCGAGAGCGTCGTCCCCTTCGCCCGGGCGTCCGCCACGGTGCCCCGGGTGACGATCGGCCGGACGGCGGGGACGAACGCGGTCTCCTGTTTGTCCCCCTTGCCCCGGGTCACCCGCAGCCCGGCGGTGAAGGGGACGCCGCCCTCGGACGTCAGCAACAGCGATCCCGGTTCGCCCTTGGTGAGCGCACCGAGATCGGCCGAGGCGGTCATCCCGCTCTTGACGTGCAGCGCCTCATGACCGGCCGGCCGGATGGAACCGCCGGGCCCCGCCAGCCGGAGCGTCAGATCGGCGTCGTCCGAGCCGGGCGCGAAGGCGACGAGCCGTACGGACGTGGCGTCGGCCGGGATGCCCGGGAGCACCGCGCCCGTCCCGGCGTCCGAGGCCGGCAGCCAGTCGCCGCCCAGCCTGTCGTCGTTGGACTGCACCGCGGCGCCCACCCGGCCGGACCGGGCGGCCACGTGGAGGGTGAGGTCGCCCTCGGTGCCGTCGGACGTCTCGGGGAGCGTGGTCAGCAGCACGGGCACGGTGGAGCGCGGCGGAACGGTGACGCCCTCGCCGGTGGGGGCGGCGACGCGGCCGTCCTTGCCGTAGAGCTCCAGGTCGACGACGGCGGCCGTGGTGGCGTCGGGGTTGGTCAGGTGGACGTAGTCCTGGCGGCCCTTGGCCGTGGCCACGCCCGGGAACCAGAACGAGGTGTCCGGTGCCGTGCACGTCAGCCCCTGCAGCCCGCGTCCGCTGCCGGCGGCGATCGTGGTGGTCTGCTGCACCGTCCAGCCGGGGGCCAGCGCCCCGTCGGCGGAGCCGATCAGGGCGGGGGCGTCGGAGCGGTCGGTGGTGGCGGTCACGGGCCTGCCCGGCGCCTTGAGGGAGAGGACCGGCTTGCCGTCCTTCTTCTTGGCGTCCGCGGCGGGCAGCAGGCCGGCCGCCTTGGTCTCGCCCCGGCCGCCCCCCGGCACGTAGGCGGTGTACGTCGTCTCGCCGACGTCCGAGGAGGTGGGGGCCGGGCAGAGCGCGGACGTGTGCTGGACCGGCATCCGGGCGGCGGCCGCCCGGGGCGCGGCGGTGCCGTCCTGCGACGGCCCGGCGACCACGGCGACGCCGGTGACGGCGGCGAGCGCCGCGGCCGTCGCGAACAGGGAGAGGGTCGTGCGCTTCACTGCTGCTCGCTCCCGTCGCGGCGGGCCCCGTCGGCCCCGCCGTACGTCGTGTCGTAGGGCTGCGTGCCGTAGCCGTACGGGTCGTAGGCGCCGCCCGCGTAGGGGTCGGCGGCCTGATACGTCCCGTCGGGGTAGTACGCCTGCTCCGCGTAGCCGTTGCCGTACGCGCCTTCCTGGTACGGCTGTTGCTGCCCGTAGTACGCGTCCCAGCCCTCGGCGGCGGGGGCCTGGGCGTAGGGCTGCTGGGGCACAGCGGCGTACGGGTCGGCCGACGGCTGGGCGTAGGGGTCCTCCGGCGCCGGGGCCGGTTCCGGCGCGCTCGACGGCCCGCCGGCGGGCGCGGTCTCCGCGGCGGCGCGCAGCCGGCGGGCCCGGCGGCCCTCCCCCGCCACCGCCTGCGCGGGCACGGCCGCGGCCGGTCCCCCGGCCTCTGGCAGGTCGTCGTCGACGTGCCGGCGACGGCCCGGCAGGGCGAGGACGACCAGGACGACGCCGAGCAGCGCCTGGGTCCACACCCAGGCGGTCCGGGTGAACGGCGTCTCGTAGGAGAGCGTCAGCTTCCCGCCGCCGGCGGGGAGTTCGAAACCCTGGGCCCAGCCGTCGACAGTGGTGCGCTTGAGCTCCTTGCCGTCGAGGGTGGCGTGCCAGCCGGGCGCCGCCCTGTCGGCGAGGCGCAGGACGCGGCCGCCGGACCCCGCGGGCAGGGTGGCGCGGGCCTCGACGGGACCGGAGGCGACGGGCAGCGGCGCCGCCCCGTCGGCGACGACGGTGACGCGGGCGACCTGGCGGTCCACCCGCCACAGCGCGGTGCGGCCCTCCTGGCTGAGCCGGGTCAGGCCCGGTGTGGCGTCCAGGGCGGCGCCCATCTCCTTGGCCACGTCGTCGCGGACGAGGACGAAGCCGACGGCGTACCCGGCCAGCCGGGCGGCCTGGTCGGCGCCGGAGCCGGAGGCGAGGTCGGCGACGACGGCGTCGAGCCGCCGGTCGCGGCCCCCGCCCAGGGCCTCGTCGCCCATGCGTACTCCGGAGCCGCGCACCAGCGCGTAGGTGAGGTTGCCGGGCGTACCGCCGAGCACCAGGGTGCGGGCCTGGTCGCGGGTGGTGGCGGCCTCGGCGACGAACGCCGGGACCTGGACCGGGTCCCGCCGCTCCAGCGGGCCGCCCGCGCCGCCCGCCGCCCAGGCGACGGCGGCGACGAGCGGTCCCGCGGCGGCGGCGAGCGCGACGAGCCCGGCGACCGGCTGCCGCCAGCCGAAGCTGCGCGCGGCGACCCGCTCGCGGGCGCCCTCGGCGCCGACCGCGGCGGCCGCGATCAGCGCCAGTCCCTGGACGAGGGTGGCGGGCCCGGCCCACGCGGAGTGGTTGGCGAGAGCCGCACCCAGCATCGCGGTGAGGGCCACGGTCCAGGCGGTGAGGACGACCGGCCGCCGGTCGGCGCGGAGCAGCGCGCCGAGCGCGGCCAGCAGGACGCCGGCCAGCGCCAGCCCGGCGAAGGTCTTCGCCCCGCCGGGGTCGCCGAGGAGCAGGAGCAGCGGGGTGGCCGTGCCGCCCCCGTACTCCGTCCCGGCCTGTCCGAGGAAGTGGCCCGGGTGCGCGAACAGCCCGAACGACCAGGGCGCGAGCACCAGCACGGGGGTCACGGCGACGGCGAGGAACGCCGGGCCGTGGGCCTTGAGCTGCCCGCCGCGGACACGCAGGGCCAGCACGCCCAGGCCCAGGGCGACGGCGATCGGCCACACCAGGGGCGTGAAGGCGGTGGTGACGGTGAGCAGGAGGGCGTATGCCCAGACCGCGCGCCAGGTGGGCCGGGCGCCCGCCGAGCGGAAGCCGCCGGCGGAGACGGCCGCGCGGGCCATGAGCGGCAGCAGGATCGCGAGGACCGCCGTGCCCAGCCGGCCGGCCGCGAGCGCCCCGGTGGTCGCGGGCAGGAAGGCGTAGGCGACGCTGCCCCAGGCCCGCAGCAGCCGGGACTCGACCAGCGGGCGCGAGGCGAAGTAGGCGGTCAGCCCCGCCAGCGGGACCGAGCAGACGAGCAGCAGGGTGAGCGTCAGGTTCACCGAGCCGAGCAGCAGCACCGACAGGGCCGCGAGGACGGCGAGATGGGGCGGGCCGCCGGCGGTGTCACCGGTGCCGACGGGGTGCCAGCCGTCGGCGAAGCGCGACCACAGCCCGCCGACGCCGTCGGGCGGGGGCAGCAGGGCGCCGCCCGACAGCGCGCCGCCGCCGTAGAGCCCCCGGCAGGCGAGGGCGGAGACCAGCAGCAGGAGCGCGAAGAGGACCGGCCCCGGTTTGCGGGCGAGCCGCTTGATCCGGGCGAACTGCTCGATCTCCAGGAAGTCCGCGTCGTCCCCGCCGGGCCCGGATTCGACCGCGCCGTGCCGGCCGGCCGACGACGAGGCCGCGTCCGACCGTCCGCCGAACGCGGCCGTCAGCTGCTCGAACGCCGCGCGCAGGCTCGCACCCGGCGGCGGGAAGAGGGGACGCAGCTCCCTGGCGGGGACCTGCGCCCCGGCCCGCCGCTTGCGGGCGGCGAGGACGCGGCCGGGCCGCAGCAGGACGGCGCCGAGGCCGGTGAGTTCGTCGAGGGCGGAGCCCGGCGCCTTGCCGACGAGATAGCCGAGGACCCGCAGCAGGGTGCCGAGGACGATCCGGAACAGGACGTACGGCAGGGCCGCGCCCCGGGTGTTGGCGAGCAGCGTGTGGACGGCGCCGGCCTTGTCCACCCGGTGCGACGAGAGCGGCTTGCGGCCCGCGCAGTCCACCGGGCGGCGCTCGCGGGAGGCGGCCTCGGCGTGCCGGAGCACGGCGTCGGGCGCGACGAGGACGCGGTGGCCGGCGGCGTGGGCGCGCCAGCAGAAGTCGACGTCGTCGCGCATCAGCGGCAGCCGGGCGTCGAACCCGCCCAATGCCTCCCACACGTCGCGGCGCACCAGCATGCCGGCGCTGGAGACGGAGAGCACGGGGCGCACCTGGTCGTGCTGGCCCTGGTCCTGCTCGCGGCGGTCGAGGCCGGTCCAGCGGCGGCCGCCGCGGGCGATGGCGGCGCCGACCTCCAGCAGCTGCCGGCGGTCGTACCAGCTGCGCAGCTTGGGGCCGACGACGGCGGCGTCCTCGGCGTCGGCGACCCGCAGCAGTTCGTGGAGGGCGGCGGGTTCGGGCGCGCAGTCGTCGTGCAGCAGCCACAGCCACTGGACGGGCTCGCCGGTGGCGCCGCGGCCGTCGAAGTCGGAAGAGTCCTCGCGCCAGCTGCGGCTGACGGGGTCCCAGCCGCTGGAACCGGCGAGGTAGGGCAGGTCGTCGGCGGTGGGCGCCGGGGTGGCGCGCACCGCTTCCTCGACCGCGGTGCCGAAGCCGGACCGGCGGGCGAGGCGCAGGACGCGGTCGTCGCCGAGCACGTCGGCGAGCAGCCGGGCCGAGTCGTCGTCGCTCCCGGTGTCGGCGGCGACCGCCCGCTGGACGGGCCGGTCCTGGCCGAGCAGCCCGGCGAGCGCGTCCGGCAGCCAGCGGGCGCCGTCGTGGGCGACGAGCACGGCGGTGACGACGTGCCGGGGGAACGCCGGGGGGTGGCTGAGGTCGAACGCGTGGGTGCTGTGCGCGGACATCGGGGTACGGGCCCTCCGGCCGGTCGGACGGGAGGCGTGCTCCCGGCGGGACCGCGTGCTGGACTGCGGTGGACGTGTGCGACCCCGGGGAGGGGCGCCGGTGCGTCACGGACGGCACCCCAGACTAGTGGCTGGCAACACGGCGGTCCGCCTCCTGAGTGCGGGGCGCGGGAGGCGGACCGTGCGGTGACGAGCGGGTCTTGGGTTCGGTGCGGGCCGGACGGGGCCTGCCCGGTTCACGCCACCGGGTCATGACGGGCCGTGCGCGGCGTCCGGCCGGACGGCGTCGGCCCTGGTCCGGACGGGACCGGTGCGGGGTGGTGCAGGGTGGTGCGGAAAGCGGTGCGGGATGGTCGCGCAGCCGGTGCGGGCGGCTGACGCTGCCTCGGAGGCCGCGGACCGCGGCTTCAGACCGCGGCCTTCTTCAGGCGGCGGCGCTCGCGCTCGGACAACCCGCCCCAGATGCCGAAGCGTTCGTCGTTGGCGAGAGCGTATTCGAGGCACTCGGAGCGGACTTCACAGGCGAGGCAGACCTTCTTCGCCTCGCGCGTGGAACCGCCCTTCTCCGGGAAGAAGGACTCGGGATCGGTCTGGGCGCAGAGTGCGCGCTCCTGCCAGCCGAGCTCCTCGTCCGCCTCCTCGACCAGCAGTTGCTGAAACAGCTCGGTCATGTGCGCCCCTCGTCTGTCATTGCGTCCCCGTGATGCTGCCGTGATCAGGTACGGCAGAACGACACGAGTGAAATTACAAGTGCGCCGATCCGGGCCAGTCAAGCCGAGATCTGCTATTGGGCCCCTTATTCACTCTGCGGAACCAAGGCCGAGCGGAAAGTTGCCAAATCACCACAAGAGTGGACACATCTCCCGCCCGCCACAAGCGTCCCGGGAGTCCCTCGCCATACAGAGGGACGTCATGGGCGGCAATCCAGTTGCACCGCGGGGGCCGGAGGATGTTTGAGGACCAGGATGCCGGGCGATTGTCCCGCCGCGCGCCAACACAAACCCTTCACCGCGCCCCGTTACCGGATGAGGTGAAAGATTGGCATCAAAACGGACATCCGGTTGACACCATGCGGTCCCTGCCGGTCTCCTTGTCTGCATGCTCGCGACCACACCCGCCCCGTCCGGCCTGACCCGTGCTTTCGGGTCGCGCTGTGCCGTGCAGGCGCGCTGTCGCTGTTCCAGCTGTTGATGCGCTCCGGCTGACGCTTCTCCCCCTCTTTCTTCTCCTTCGCCCTGCCCGTACCCGGGCCGGGTCCTGGCACCGCCTTCCGCCTGCCGCGCTTCGAGGAACCCACTTTTCATGAACAGCGACGTCCAGATCGCCGGCGACCCGCTCGCCCTCCCGCACCTCATGCCCCCGCCGGCCGCCCACCCCGCCACCGTGGCCGAGTTCGCCGGGCTCGCCCGCGCCATCGCCGCCGACCGCGCCGGCTGGTCCCGGCTCGTCCGCTACGACGCCACCAGCCGCTGGTACCGGCGGCTGCGCACCGGCCCCGGCTACGAGGTGTGGCTGCTCAGCTGGGTGCCCGGCCAGGGCAGCGGGCTGCACGACCACGGCCGCTCCTCCGGGGTGCTCACCGTCCTGCAGGGCGAGCTCACGGAGACGCACCGCACTCCGGGGAGCGCGGTCCGGCGCCGTCTCGGCGCCGGCGACCAGCGGGTCTTCGCCCCCGGCCACACCCACGAGGTCGTCAACGACTCGCTGGAGCCGGCCGTCAGCCTCCATGTCTACTTCCCCGGCCTCACGGAGATGCCGCTGCACGACCGGCGCCCCGGGGCCGCCCGGCGCAACTCCCCGGCGCCCGCCCGTTAGTGCACGCCCCCGCCCTGACAGACTGGCCGCATGCGCATTGTGGTTCTGGCCGGCGGGATCGGGGGCGCCCGCTTCCTCCGCGGCCTCAAGTCAGCAGTCCCTGACGCGGACATCACCGTCATCGGGAACACCGGCGACGACATCCACCTCTTCGGACTCAAGGTCTGTCCCGACCTCGACACGGTGATGTACACGCTCGGCGGCGGCATCCACGAGGAGCAGGGGTGGGGTCGGGCCGGTGAAACCTTCGCCGTGAAGGAGGAGTTGGCCGCCTACGGCGTCGGGCCCGAGTGGTTCGGGCTCGGCGACCGCGACTTCGCCACCCACATCGTCCGTACCCAGATGATCTCCGCCGGCTATCCGCTCAGCGCCGTCACCGAGGCGCTGTGCGAGCGCTGGCGGCCCGGGGTACGGCTGCTGCCCATGAGCGACGACCGCGTCGAGACCCACGTCCTGATCGACGACGGGGACGGCGGACGGAAGGCCGTCCACTTCCAGGAGTACTGGGTGCGGCTGCGCGCCCAGGTGCAGGCCCATGCGATCGTCCCGGTCGGCGCCGAGCAGGCCAAGCCCGCGCCCGGGGTGCTGGAGGCGATCGCCGCCGCGGACGTCATCCTCTTCCCGCCGTCCAACCCGGTCGTCAGCGTCGGCACCATCCTCTCGGTGCCGGGTGTCCGCGAGGCGGTCGCCGGGGCGGCGGCGCCGGTCGTCGGCCTCTCCCCGATCGTCGGCGACGCGCCGGTGCGCGGCATGGCCGACAAGGTCCTGGCAGCCGTCGGCGTGGAGTCCACAGCGGCGGCCGTGGCCCGGCACTACGGCCCCGACCTGCTGGACGGCTGGCTGGTGGACACCGTGGACGCGGACAGGACCGCCGACGTCGAGGCGGCGGGCATACGCTGCCGCGCCGTCCCCCTGATGATGACCGACACCGAGGCGACGGCGCGGATGGCCGCGGAGGCGCTCGCCCTGGCCGAGGAGGTACGCGCGTGACCGAGACACCCTCCTACCGGGTCTGGGCCCTTCCCGGCATCCCGGAGGTCCGGCCCGGCGACGACCTCGTCAAGCTCCTCGCGACGGCGGCCACGGCCGACGGCACGCCCGGGCTGGCCGACGGCGACGTCCTGGTCGTCACCTCGAAGATCGTCAGCAAGGCGGAGGGGCGCGTCGTCGAGGCGGTGGACCGCGAGGCCGCGATCGACGCCGAGACCGTCCGGGTGGTGGCCCGGCGCGGCACGCTCCGCATCGTCGAGAACCGGCTCGGTCTCGTCATGGCCGCGGCCGGCGTCGACGCCTCCAACACCCCGTCCGGCACGGTGCTGTTGCTGCCCGAGGACCCCGACGCCTCCGCCCGCGCCCTGCGCGCCGGGCTGCGCGAGGCGCTCGGCGTGGACGTCGGCGTCCTGATCACCGACACGGCCGGCCGCCCCTGGCGCAGCGGTCTGACGGACATGACGATCGGCGCGGCCGGCGTCCGGGTCCTCGACGACCTGCGCGGCGGGACGGACACGCACGGCAACCCGCTGAACGTGACGGTCGTCGCGACCGCCGACGAACTGGCCGCCGCCGGCGACCTGGTGAAGGGCAAGGCGGGCGGGCTGCCGGTGGCGGTGGTGCGCGGGCTGCCGCACGTGGTGGACGAGGCGGCGGAGGACGCCCGGGCGCTGGTCCGGGGCGCCGAGTCCGACATGTTCCGGCTGGGGACGTCGGAGGCGGTGCGCGAGGCGTTGTCGCTGCGGCGCACGGTGCGGGAGTTCACGGACGATCCGGTGGACCCGGGCGCCGTCCGGCGCGCGGTCGCCGCCGCGCTGACGGCACCGGCGCCGCACCACACGACGCCGTGGCGGTTCGTCCTGCTGGAGTCCGCGGAGTCCCGGACGCGGCTGCTGGACGCGATGCGGGACGCGTGGATCGCGGACCTGCGCCGGGACGGGCGCTCCGAGGCGAGCATCGCACGCCGCGTCCGGCGCGGGGACGTGCTGCGCAACGCGCCGTACCTGGCCGTGCCGTGCCTGGTGATGGACGGCTCCCACGACTATCCGGACGCGCGGCGTGCCGCGGCGGAGCGGGAGATGTTCGTGGTGGCGACGGGGGCCGGGGTGCAGAACTTCCTGGTGGCGCTGGCGGGTGAACGGCTGGGGTCGGCGTGGGTCTCGTCGACGATGTTCTGCCGGGATGTGGTGCGGGAGGTTCTGTCCCTGCCGGAGGAATGGGATCCGATGGGGGCCGTGGCGATCGGGCGGGCGGCGGGGGCGCCGCGGGAGCGGGGGGGAGCGGGTGCCGGACGCGTTCGTCGCGGTGCGGTAGGGGTGCCCCGGCCCCGCCCTTTCTCCCCCAGCTACCTCCCCCAGCTACCGCTGGGGGTGCCCCCAGGAGGTGCCCCCAGTTTCTCCCGGGGCTGCGCCCCTCGACCCCGCAGCGCGGCTGCGCCGCGGTGGGCGGGGGGCGCAGCGCCCACGCCCCGGCGGGGGCTTCGCCCCCTGCACCCCACTTCCGGGGCTCCGCCCTGGCCCCCGTTCGGGGCTACGCCCCGGACCCCGCAACCGCGCTCCGCGCGGTTGTCCTCAAACGCCGGACGGGCTGAAATAGCGCGCCCGGACCTGAAATCCAGCCCGGGGCGCACAATGCAGCCCGGGCGCGCACCATCAGCCCGTCCGGCGCTTGAGGACAGCGCCCGCAGGGCGCTTCAGGGGGCCAGGGGCGCAGCCCCGATGCGGGCGCCCAGGGAGCGCAGCCCCGAGCAGGGGTCCAGGGGGCGCAGCCCCCGGCGGGGTGCAGGGGCGGAGCCCCGCCCACCGCGCGGAGCGCGGACCCTCGGCCCCACCGCGCGGAGCGCGGGCCCCGCGCGCCCCGCGCCCCGCGGGGGTGGCACAGGGGCGCAGCCCCTGCGGAAACGGTGAAAGGGCGGGGCGGGGGCAAACCCCCTCACCACGACCTGATGTCGTTCACCGACAACCGCGGCGCCCGCCTCGGCTGCCCCCCGCTCGCCAGCAGGATCAACCGGCACGCCCGATGCCGCTGCCCCTCGTACGGCGCGAGCAGCGACAGCATCCCCGTATCGTCCACACCCCGCGTCCCCGACAGCGCCCACCCCACCGTCTTCGGCAGGTGCAGGTCCCCGACCGTCACCGCGTCCGCCGCGCCATGGCTGCGCTGCACCGTCTCCGCCGCCGTCCACGGGCCGATGCCGGGCACGGTGCACAGCAGGGCCGCGGCCCCGCGCGGGGTCCAGGGAGGACACGGACTCCAGGCGGGACGCCACCCGCGCCCGCCCGCACGATCGTCGCCGAGCGCTTGCCGTCGACGCCCGCCCGGTGCCACTCCCAGGAGGGGATCAGGGCCCAGGCCCGCGCGTCGGGCATGACCCGCATGCGCGGCATGCCGGACGACGGACCGGGCGCGGGGTCGCCGTGGCGCGACAGGAGCAGGCGCCAGGCGCGGTACGCCTCGTCGCTGGTGACCTTCTGCTCCAGGACGGCGGGGACCAGCGACTCCAGGACCAGGCCGGTCCGGGCCAGCCGCAGGCCCGGATTGCGGCGGTGCGCCTCGTGCAGCAGCCGGTGCCGGGGGACGAACGCGGCGGGGTCGTCGTCCGCGCCCAGCAGCGCGGGCAGGTGGTCGAGGAGCCAGTCCCCGCCGGGGCCCCACGCCTCGGCGAGCACGCGGCCGTCCCGCGCCGCCATTCGCACCGTGCCGGGACCGGCCGGGGTGCGGCTGGCCCGCCAGACCGCGCCGTCGGCGGCGACCCGGTACGCGGGGTCGCCGGGGCCGCGCGCCAGGACGCCGAGGGTGCGCCCCAGGTCGTACGGGCCCGGCGGGGGCCCAGCTGCGGGTGGCCATCCGGCCAGGGTACGTCTGCCTCGCGTCACCGTCCGGCGTACCCCGGTTCCGGCCGGGGCCGCCGACAGCCCTACTGGTCGGACGAGAAGCGCACCGCTCCCGGCGGGAGCTGCGCACCGCACCACACCCGGGCCCCGGCCCGCAGCTCGTTGTCCGCGCCGACGACGGCCCCGTCGCCGACGACCGCGCCGTCCAGCACCGTGCGCGCCCCGATGCGCGCCCCCGCGCCCACGAGCGAGTCGCGGATCCGCGCGCCCGGCTCGACGACGGCCCCGTCCAGGACGGTGCTGCCGTCGATCCGCGCGCCCGCCCCGACCCGGGCGCCCGCGCCGATCACGGTGCCGCCCATGAGCTTGGCGTCGGGGGCGACCTCGGCGGAGTCGAGGACGAGGCGCTCGCCGTGGCGGCCGGGCACCGCCGGCGACGGGGCGCGGCCCAGGACCAGGTCGGCCGAACCGCGGACGAACGCCTGCGGCGTGCCGAGGTCGAGCCAGTAGGTGGAGTCGACCATGCCGTGCAGGTGCGCCCCGTCGGCCAGCAGCCCGGGGAAGGTCTCGCGCTCGACCGAGACGGGCCGGCCGGCCGGGATGGTGTCGATGACGGACCGGTTGAAGACGTAGGCGCCCGCGTTGATCTGGTCGGTGACGATCTCCTCGGGGGTCTGCGGCTTCTCCAGGAAGGCGGTGACCCGCCCGTCCGGGTCGGTCGGCACGAGCCCGTACGCCCGCGGGTCCTCGACCCGCGTCAGGTGCAGGGAGACGTCCGCGCCCGCCGCGCCGTGGGCGGAGATCAGCGCGCGGATGTCCAGGCCGGTGAGGATGTCCCCGTTGAAGATCAGCACGGGGTCGTCGGGGCCGGAGTGCAGCCGGTGGGCGACGTTGCGGATGGCTCCGCCGGTGCCGAGCGGCTCGACCTCGGTGACGTACTCCAGGTGCAGGCCCAGCGCGGACCCGTCGCCGAAGTACGGCTCGAAGACCTCGGCCAGGTAGGACGTGGCGAGCACGATGTGCTCGATCCCGGCGGCCCGGGCCCTGGCCAGCTGGTGGGTCAGGAAGGGGACCCCGGCCGCCGGGACCATGGGCTTGGGGGTGTTCACCGTGAGCGGGCGCAGCCGGGTCCCCTTGCCGCCGACCAGGAGGATCGCTTCGCGCGACGGGGACGGCTGGTGCGGTTCAGTCAACGGTTCGTCTCTGCTTCCTGGTGGGGCCGGGCCGTGAACGGCGGCCAGTGTATGCAGAACGTACGGTTCCGGCCGCGCCCGGTCAGCGGCCGCGCGTCATCGGCCCTGTGCGCGGGCCGCCTTGGTGCGGACGGTGCCGAGCTTGCCGTAGAGGCGGTCGCCGGGGCACTCGGTGGAGTAGCCGTCCCGGTGGCCGGAGATGACCTTGAGTTTGACCTTCGCGCCCTTCTTGAAGAGGTTCCCGCCGGCGGAGACCAGGGTGGCGGTCCCGCGCGGGTTGGCGTTGAAGAGGCCGAGCTTCCAGGCGGTGAGGGCGGCGATGGCGTTCACCGCGGCGGTGGGCGGGTTGGTCTTGCCGAAGGTGCCGAGGACGGCGATGCCCATGCTGTTCGTGTTGAAACCGAGCGTGTGGGCGCCCTTGACGGCTTTGGCCACGCCGCCCGCGCGGCCCTCGTAGACCGTTCCGCACTTGTCGACGAGGAAGTTGTAGCCGATGTCCCGCCAACCGCTGCTGACGACGTGATAGCGGTAGATACCGCGGATGACGGAGGCCGACTGCGCGCAGGTGTAGGTGTTGCCGGAGGCCGTGTGGTGCACGAAGGCGGCCTTCACCTTCTTGGTATAGACGAATCCCCGTTCCCGGAGGGACTCGTCCGCGCCCCAGCCGGCCCGGGTGACGATCCGCGGGCGGGGCCCGGCGTACCCGGCGTAGGCACCGTTGTCGTTGTCCTCGTCCGCGGCGGCGTCGTCGTCGAAGGCGCTCTCGTCGCCCCGCTGGGGCCCGTCGGCCGGACGGTCGGGGCGGTCCGGCCGATCGGGACGGTCCTGGCGGTCCGGACCGTACGGACGGTCCGGGCGGTCGTGGCCGTACGGGCGGTCGGGCCGGTCGGGACGGTCGTGACCGTACGGACGGTCGGGGCGGTCGTGACCATAAGGCCGGTCGGGACGGTCGGGCCGATCGTGGCCATAGGGCCGATCAGGACGGTTGGGGCGATCGGGGCGGTAGGGCCGGTCCGGGCGGTCGGGGTCCGTGGTCGCGGAGATCCCCGCGGGCCCGTCGCCGGCCTTCCCCTCCCCCGCCGCGCCCTCGTCGTCCGAGCCCGGCCGGTCCCGGTCGTGATCACGGTCACGGTCCCGGTCCCGGCCGCCGGAGCCGCCGCCGCTGGTGCCGGGCAGGGCACCGTGGTGCGCCGGGCTCGCGGAGCTCGTCGAGCTGACGTTGGCGCCGGGGTCGACGGCCGTGATGGCCTCCACCTCCGTCGTGGTGGGGCGCTTGGCGGAGGCGGGGATCTCGGTGGCGCCCAGCGGGGCCAGCGGGGCGTTGACGGCGGAGCTGTTGCGCTCCTCGTCGTCGGGGGACGGCATGGCCCGGGTGCGGGGCCGGCGGGCGGGGTCCGCGCCGGGGTCGACGAGTTCGATGCGCATGCCCTTGGGCAGCACGGCCGCGACCGGCTTGCGGCCGGCCGGGGTGGCGGGCCGCACCCGCACCTCGACGGCGTCGGAGGCGCCCACCCACAGCGGGGCGGTGGACCCGCGGCGTCCCGCGCGGGCCTCGGGGGTGTCGAGGTCGGGGCGGTCGTGGTCCTGGGCCTGGACGTCCTGCCAGCCGGACCAGGCGCCGCTGTTCATGTTCCGGGTACGGACCTGGGCCCGGCCGCGCAGTTCGGCGCCCGCGTTGTCCCAGACGATGCCGACCAGCGAGAAGGGCTTGACCTTCTGGGCCCGCAGCCCCTGTGCGGGGGCGGCCTCGGGGGTCCGGGCGGCGCCGGTCTGGGCGTTGTCCGCCGGCAGGGGCACCAGGGGCAGCGAGTACGTCGCGCCGGGCAGGTCGGGCAGATCGGGCAGGACTGCCGCGGCGGGCCGGACGGGGCCCCGCACGCCCTGGGCGGTGACTCCGTGGGCGGGGGCACCCGGGGCGGCGAGGAAGGGCAGCGCCAGGGTGGCGGCGCAGGCGGTGACGGCCGAGGTGACGAGGATTCCACGCATGACAAAGATCCTGGGCATATCGGTACATATCTGTCCATTCCTAAGGTGACGGTCTGTCGGGCGTGGCGGCCCGGCGGACGCGTCCGTCCGACTGACCGTCACCGGCCCCGCGGCGTACCCTGGCCGCGATGAACGCCACCGACCGCACCCCCGCCGACCTGCTGCGTTCCGCTCTCGCCGCGGACCCGGCCCGCCCCCTCGTGACCTTCTACGACGACGCCACGGGCGAGCGCGTGGAACTGTCCGTGGCCACCTTCGCCAATTGGGTGGCCAAGACCGCCAATCTGCTCCAGGACGACCTCGCCGCCGAACCCGGCGACCGCCTCGCGCTGCTCCTCCCCGCCCACTGGCAGACCGCCGTCTGGCTGCTCGCCTGCTCCTCCGTGGGCGTCGTCGCCGAGGTGGACGGCGACCCGGGCGCGGCCGGTCTCGTCGTCGCCGGGCCGGACCGGCTGGACGAGGCGCGCGCCTGCTCCGGGGAGCGCGTCGCGCTCGCCCTGCGCCCGCTGGGCGGCCGCTTCCCGCAACCGCCGGAGGGCTTCGCCGACTACGCCGTCGAGGTGCCGGGCCAGGGCGACCGCTTCGCCCCGTACGCCCCGGTGGACCCCACCGCCCCCGCGCTCTCCGTCGGCGGACTGGAGCTGACGGGCGCACAGCTCGTGGGGCGGGCCCGGGCGGACGCCGCCGGACACGGCCTCGGGTCCGGGTCGCGGCTGCTGTCCGGGCTGTCGTACGGCACCTGGGAAGGGCTGTCCGCCGGCCTCTTCGCCCCGCTGGCCGCGGACGCCTCGGTGGTGCTCTGCCGCAACGCCGACCGGCTGTCCGCCGAGGGCCTCGCCGCACGGCAGGAGAGCGAGCGCGTCACCGTGACGGCCCTCTGACGCTGCCGGACCGCCGTACCGGGGCGATGATCGACGGGTACGCACCGCCGGAACCGCCCCGGAGGGAGGTCGCGCAGCCGTGGTCCGCACCTCCCGCACGGGCACCGCGCGCCGCAGGCGCCGCTGGCTGCGCCGGACCGCCCTGGCCCTGGCGGTGCTCGTGCTGGCCGCCGGGGTCACCACCTGGGTGCTGTACGAGCGCCTCGACGGCAACATCACCACCGACACCCGCACGGCGGAGGAGCTGGCGCGGTACGAGCGCGAGCGCCCCTCGGCCCTGGTCTCCGGCGCCCAGAACATCCTGATCATCGGCTCCGACACCCGCGGCGGCGCCGGGAACGGCGCCTACGGCGCGGACAGCGGCACCCAGCGCTCGGACACCACGATCCTGCTGCACCTGGCCGCCGACCGCGGGAGCGCGACCGCCGTCAGCATGCCCCGCGACCTGATGGCGCAGATCCCCAAGTGCCGCCGTCCCGACGGCACGTTCACCAACGAGCGCTTCGCCCAGTTCAACTGGGCCTACGAGTTCGCCGGCGCCGCCTGCACCATCCGCACCCTGGAGAACATCACCCACGTACGGGTGGACCACCACATCATCGTGGACTTCACCGGCTTCAAGCGGCTGGTGGACGCGGCCGAGGGCGTCGAGGTCTGCCTCCGGAAGCCCGTCGACGACCGCGAGGCCCATCTGCGGCTGCCCGCGGGCCGTCAGATCCTGCACGGCGAGGCGGCCCTGGGCTTCGTCCGGGCCCGCTACGGCATCGGCGACGGCAGCGACACCGAGCGGATGGGGCGTCAGCAGGAATTCCTGGGCGCCCTCTTCCAGGAGATGCACAGCGACGGCGTCCTGCTCAACCCCACCCGCCTCTACCCGGTGCTCGACGCGGCGACCAAGTCGCTGACCACCGACGCCGGGCTGGACTCGCTGCGCAAGATGTACGACCTGGTGCGCACGGTGCGCAACATCCCCACCGAACGCGTGCAGTTCCTGACGGTGCCCCGCCACCCGTACCCGTACAACGCGGACCGCGACGAGCTGGTGCAGCCGGACGCGGACCAGCTCTTCGAGCTGCTGCGCCACGACCGGCCGGTGGCGGTGACCGCCCGCATCCGCCCGGCGGACGGCAAGTCCGGTGCGGACGGCCCGGAGTACCCGGAAGGCCCGGAAAGCCCGGAAAGCCCGTACCGCCCGTCCGACACTCCCTCACCCACCGCTCCCCCCACCTACGAGGGCACCACCGCCGCCCGCGGCATCTGCGGCTGACCGGCGCGGGGGTACGATCGGACTTTTCGTTCCGTCACCTCTCGGGTGAGCACTGGTGTGAAGAGATGGGACGGATTGCCCGGTTGTAAGGGAAGTGCGATTTGTCACCGACGTCGCGCGCCGCTGAACTGGGCGGATAGTGTGAGCGGTCCGGTGCGCACGGCCGGGTGACCGCGCACTGAAAGACGACATGACCGAGCGCCTCGGGATACAGGCGCCGCGTGGCACCGACGGAGGATTCGAGCGACCGTGGACGCGCAAGGCCGTGGGCAGGCGGATGGGATCGACCCCGCCGACCAGTGGGTCTTCGACCCCAAGACCGGCAGCTACGAGCTGCGCCTGGACCCCTCCTCCGGTACCCCCTCGGGGCATCCCTCCCCCGGTTCCGGGCGGTCCAATCCCACCGCCGGCACCTCGCCGGCGCGGAAGGTGCCCGGCCCCGCCAAGCCGGTGCCGGGCCGCGGCAAGGGCAAGCCCCTGCCCGAGCAGCGCGGCGGCGGACGGCGCGGCGCCAAGGCGGCCGCCGCCACGGCCGCGACGGGCCGGCGCAAACCCAAACCCAGGAAGAGCGCGAAGAAGAAGGTCCTGCTGTGGACCGGCGGCACGCTCGCCTTCCTGCTCGTGGGCGGCTCGATCACGGCGTACCTGGTCTACGACCACTTCAACAACAACATCGACAAGGTCGATGTGGGCGTCTCCAACGAGGCGGTGCCGGACGGCCCGATGAACATCCTGGTCATCGGCACGGACAAGCGCTCCGGCAAGGGCAACACGGGCTACGGCGACAAGGACAGCGTCGGCCACGCCGACACCACCCTGCTCTTCCACGTCTCCGAGGACCGCAGCAACGCGACGGTGATCTCCATCCCGCGCGACATGATCACCGACGTCCCGCAGTGCTCGGCCAAGAAGGACGGCTCGACCAAGAACATCCCCGGCTCGAAGAACGTCCGCTTCAACGAGAGCCTGGGCCAGGACGACCGCGACCCGGGCTGCACCTGGCGGACCGTCGAGCAGGTGACCGGGCTGAAGGTCAGTCACTTCATGATGGCCGACTTCAACGCGGTCAAGGAGATGTCGTCCGCGGTGGGCGGCGTCGAGGTGTGCCTGGGCAAGGACATCAACGACAAGGACTCCCACCTCAAGCTGCCCAAGGGCCGGCACCGGGTCGAGGGCGAGCAGGCCCTGGCGTTCGTCCGTACCCGGCACTCGGTCGGCTTCGGCGGCGACCTCAGCCGGATCGAGCTCCAGCAGCAGTTCCTCAGCTCGATGATCCGGGAGATGAAGTCCTCGGACACGCTGTCGGACCCCGGGAAGCTCTACCACCTGGCCGACGCCGCGACCAAGTCGCTCACCGTCGACACCGGTATAGGTTCCATCTCCAAGCTCACCGCGCTGGCGAAGGAACTCAGCAAGGTGAACCTGAAGAACATCACCTTCACCACCCTCCCCGTCCTCGACAACCCGGCCGACGGCAAGTTCCACAAGACCGTCATCCTCGACAAGGCGAAGGCCGATCCGCTGCTCGCCATGGTCCGCGACGATGTCTCCCTCACCGAGGTCAAGCAGAAGGAGAAGGAGGCCAAGGACAAGGAGAACGCGGCGAAGAAGGAGCAGGACGCCAAGCAGGCGGCGCTCCTCAAGGGCCCCAAGGCCGAGCCCGCCAAGGTGCGGGTGAAGGTCTTCAACGGCAGCGGCAAGGTGGGCGCAGCCCAGGAGACCGTCACCTGGATGCAGAACTCCCAGGCCATGGCCCACAGCGCCAACGGCGGCAACGCCCCCGGCGGCAAGAAGGCCGACAGGACCACGCTGGAGTTCGCCCCCAACCAGGCCGACCAGGCACGCCGTCTCGCGGAGGCCATGGGCCTGCCGGCCGCCGCGCTCAAGCAGGGCGTCAAGGACGCGGCCCCGCTCGCGGAGATGACCCTGGTCCTCGGTGCCGACTTCAAGGGCGCGGGCGTTCCCGTCACCCCCCCGAAGGCCCCGAAGAAGGCGCCCGAGGGCATTCAGAAAATCGAGGCCGACGACAAGAACATCTGCGCGAAGTGAATCCGGCGAACGTTCTTGCGCATCTCATTACCTGGTAACAGAGTCACCAGGTACGACGCTTCTGCCCATCGGGCCGGACGCACCACTCAGGGGAGGGCCCGTTGGGGATCGGCAATGCGCGGGGGGAAGCGGCGGAGAAGACCGACCGGAAGCACGAGCCGGCGGAGGGCGCGGAGACGAAACCCCGGCGCCGCCGCGGCGTGCGAATAGCCCGCTGGACCGCCCTCTGCCTGGCGGTCCTGGTCCTCGCGGTGTCGGCGACGGGCTGGTTCTACTACCGGCACCTCAACCACAACATCCGCAAGAGCAGCCTCAACCTCAGTGACAAGCAGCTGGACCGCAGCGTCCCCAACGCCGAGGGCCAACGCCCCCTCAACATCCTGCTCCTGGGCTCCGACAGCCGCAGCGGCAAGGAGAACCAGGACCTCGGCGGCGCCCGCGAGGACGCCGACCGCCCCGCCCTGGCCGACGTCCAGATGCTGGTCCACGTCTCCGCCGACCGCACCAACATGTCGGTCGTCAGCGTCCCCCGCGACACCCGGGTGACCATCCCCAAGTGCACCGACCCGGCCGACGGCAAGGTCTACCGGGAGACCAGCAGCCAGATCATCAACACCAGCCTCCAGAACGGCGGTCCGGGCTGCACGGTCGCCACCTGGGAGGAGCTCACCGGCATCCCCGTCGACCACTTCATGATGATCGACTTCGCCGGCGTGGTGAGCATGGCCGACGCCGTGGGCGGCGTCCCGGTCTGCGTCAAGGACAACATCCGCGACTCCAAGTCCGGCCTGGAGCTGACGAAGGGCACGCACACCATCAAGGGCGAGCAGGCCCTGCAGTGGCTGCGCACCCGGCACGGCTTCGAGGACGGCAGCGACATCGGCCGCACCCACGCCCAGCACATGTACATGAACGCGATGGTCCGTCAGCTCAAGGGCGGCACCAAGCTCAGCGACCCGGGCCAGCTCACCGACCTCGCCGAGTCGGCCACCAAGGCGCTCACCGTCGACAAGGACCTCGGCTCGGTCAAGAAGCTCTACGACCTCACCAACGACATCAAGCGCGTGCCGTCCGGCCGGATCACCATGACCACCATGCCCTGGGTCCAGGACCCCCAGGACCCGGACGCCCATGTGATCCCCAAGTCCGGTGACGCCGACAAGCTCTTCTCGCTCATCCGCAACGACGTCGCGCTGGACGGCAAGGACAAGAAGAAGCCCGAGAAGCCGGCCCCCTCGGGCTCCCCGGTGGCCAGGAACAACGTCGCCGTCACCGTCTTCAACGGCACCGGGACCGCCGTCCTGCCGCCCGTCGGCGCCCGCGGGTCCGACATCGCCGCGCACCTGGTCAAGCAGGGCTTCGCCAAGGCGACTTCGGACTCCAGCCCCCGGATGCAGGCGGACACCACGATCACCTTCCCGAAGTCGGCGCAGCGGGCGGACGCCCTGGCCGTCGCCAAGGCCCTCGGCCTGCCGGAGAGCGCCGTGCGCCTGACGCCCGAAGCGGACGGCATCACGCTGGTGGTCGGCGGCGACTGGCGCGAGGGCACGTCCTACCCGAAGGCGCCGGGCGCGAAGGCATCGGGCACGGCGGCGAAGGACGACGCCAAGCACGCGGACAAGAAGAACAAGAAGGACGAAAAGGAAGAGAAGCCCGAGGACAACAAGGCCCCGGAGAGCTCCGACCCCCTCAACGGCGACGACAAGTCGGCCTGCATGGAGGTCAATTCGCTCAACAAGTTCTGAACGGAGCGGGACGTCCCGCTCCGTTCGGACGCGACGGCTACGCCTTGACCGCGGGCCGGCGGCTGGCGATCACGCGCTTCGCCAGCGAGCGCGGGCTGGTGAGGAAGCCGAAGCCCCACGACATGTGCATCGTCGCCAGCGCCACGGGGATCTGCGCGCGCGCCTTCAGCGGCAGCCCCCGGCCCGCCGGGACCGACCCGGCGACGATCGCCGCCAGGTAGCCGCCCGGCACGACCAGCGCCCACGGCGTCACCGCGGCGCCCACGACCAGGCCGGCCGCGACGGCGGCCACGGCGGTCGGCGGGGCCAGGTAGCGGAGGTTGATCGAGCCCTTGTGGAAGCGGGCGACGACATGCCGCCAACGGCCGTAGTCCTTGTACTGCTTGGCGAGCGCCCGCACGCTCGGCCGGGGCCGGTAGGAGACCTTCAGCTCCGGCGAGAACCAGATCAGCCCGCCCGCCTCGCGGATGCGGAAGTTGAGCTCCCAGTCCTGGGCCCGGATGAACTCCTCGTTGTACCCGCCCTGCTGCTCCAGCGCCTGCCGCCGGAAGACGCCCAGGTAGACGGTCTCGGCCGGGCCGGCCGCACCGCCGGTGTGGAACGCCGCGTTGCCCACGCCGATCTTCGAGGTCATGGCGGCGGCGACGGCGTGCTCCCAGTCGTTCTCGCCCTCGGCGTGCATGATGCCGCCGACGTTCTGCGCGCCCGTCTCGTCCAGCAGCCGCACGGCCGTCTGGATGTAGTCGGGCGAGAGCATCCCGTGACCGTCCACCCGCACCACGACCGGATGGCGCGAGGCCTTGATCGCGGCGTTGAGGGCGGCGGGCGTGCGGCCCGTCGGGTTCGGCACCGTGTGCACGCGGGCGCGGTTGCTGGACGCGGTCTCGCGCACGAGCTCGGCGGCGATCTCGTCCGTGCGGTCCTTGGACGGGCCGAGGGCGATCACCACCTCGAGCTCACCGGCGTAGTCCTGCTCCAGGATGTGCCGCACGGCGGTGCGCAGATGGCGCTCCTCGTTGAGCACCGGCATGATCACGGAAACTGCGGGCGGCTGCTGCTCTGGCATGGTTCCTCGGGGGTACGGGGGTCGGGGTGCACCCCGTGGCGGTCTGCGGGATCGTCGGCCACGTTACCGCGAACGGGGGACGCGCGGCCGCGCCGCCCGGGTGGCGGGCCCCGGCCGGACGGCGCGGTGAAGCGGACCGTTGATCGTATGGGCCTACGGTGACCCGGTCCCCTCCCCGCGCCGCAGCGGAGGTCTCCCCGTGTCCGTACCGCCCCGCCCCCGAGCCCGCCACGGCGCCCCGCGCCGGCCCCGCTGGGGACTGCGTCTCGCCACGGCGGTGGCCGTCCTGGTGCTGGTGGTCAGTGGCGCGGGACACACGGTGGTGCACGGCATCGAACGGCGCCTCGGCCGCACCGACCCCTTCGCCGGGCTGCGCGACCGGCCCCGGGCCGGCCTGGGCACCAACATCCTGGTCGTCGGCACGGACGGCCGCGACGCGATCACCGAGGAGGAGCGCGTCCGCTACCGGCTCGGCGGCGCGCCCTGCCACTGCACCGACGCCGTGATGCTGGTCCACCTCTCCGAGGCCCGCGACCGCGTGACCGTGGTGAGCCTCCCGCGCGACTCCTACGCGCTGCTCCCCGAACACAAGGACCCCTCGGGCGCCCTCCGCCCCGCCCATCCGCAGAAGCTCAACGCCGCCTACGCGGAGGGCGGCCCCCGGCTGACCGTGCGCACCGTCGAGCGGCTGACCGGGGTGCACGTCGACCACTACCTGGAGGTCGACTTCACCGGCTTCATGCGGACCGTGGACCTCCTCGGCGGGGTGCGGGTCTGCACGGCGCAGCCGCTCAGGGACGCCTGGAGCGGGCTCGACCTGCCGGCCGGCACCAGCACGCTGGACGGCGGGCGGGCCCTGCAGTACGTGCGCTCCCGGCACCTGGGCTCCGGCTCCGACCTGGAGCGGATGCAGCGGCAGCAGCGGCTGGTCGCCGCCCTGCTGCAGCGGGCGGCGGACAGCGGGGTGCTGCTGGACCCGCCGCTCTTCCACGAGATCGCCGTGACCGTGCTCGGCTCGGTCCGCGCCGACCGCGACCTCGACGGGGAGCAGCTGGTCGAGCTGGGCCGCGCGGCGCGGAACCTGACCCCCGCCACGGCCGAGTTCACCTCGGTGCCGGTCTCCGTCGCCGACTTCCCCGTCCCGGGCGTCGGCTCGACGGTGCGCTGGGACGGGCCCGGCGCCGAGCGGATCTTCCGGGCGCTGCGCACGGACCGGCCGCTGGCGGTGCGCGCCGCCGCGCGCGGGGTGCACGACGGGAAGGCCGGGCCTCCGCAGCCGCCGGGGTTCGTCGAGGTGCCGCCCGGGCGGATCAAGGTGCAGGTCCTGGACGGCAGTGGCCGCGCCGGTCTCGGCGGCAAGGCGGGCGCGGAGCTGCGGGCCACGGGTTTCGCCCTCACGGGCGCGGCCGCCGCGGCCCCCGCGCCCTTGCCTCATACGGAGGTCGCCTTCGATCCGCGATGGGACCGCTCGGCGCGGACGCTGGCGGCCGCCCTGCCGGGGGCGGCGCTGCGGCCGGTGACCGGGCAGGGGCCGGTGATGCGGGTGACGTTGGGGGCGGACTTCGGTGGGGTGCGGGTGGTACGGGCGGTGGAGCGGCAGCGCTCGACGGCCGCGCCGGCCGGGGTGCTCACCGGCGACCGGGCAGTGTGCCCGCCGGGCTCCTAGCGGAGGGATGTGCCCCGGTCCCGCCCTTTCACCGTTTCTTCCGGGGAGACCCCGGACCCCATTCGCCCTTCGGGCGAAGTCCTCGAACGCCGGACGGGCTGAATCAGTCCTCGTAGCCCTCCGCGGCCCGGTTCTGGCGGAGCTCCATGATCGCGCGGCGGCGCGCCAGCCGGTGTGTGCGCCGGATCTGCGCCTCCTGGTAACGCCGCCGGTCGCGGTCCGTCTCCGGGAGCACCGGCGGCACCGTCCGCGGCTTGCCGTTCTCGTCGACGGCCGCAAAGACGAGGTAGGCGCTGCCGACCTGGGTCGCCGGCCGCGACTCGTTCCACCGCTCGGCGAGCACCCGCACGCCGATCTCCATGGAGGACCGGCCGGTCCAGTTGACCTGCGCCTTCACATGCACGAGGTCGCCGACCCGGACGGGCTCCAGGAAGGCCATCTCGTCCATGGACGCCGTCACGGCCGGGCCGCCGGAGTGCCGTCCGGCGACCGCCCCGGCCACGTCGTCCACCAGTTTCATGATCACGCCACCGTGCACGGTGCCCAGCAGATTGGTCTCGTTGCTGGTCATGATGTGGGACAGCGTGGTGCGGGACGCCGAGTTCGGCTTGCCGGGTATCGCGTCCTCACCGGACTCGGCGGTCCGGTCGTGAGTGGTCATGCACCCCACTGTATGCGGGCGCCGTCGCCCGGACCGCATGTGTCAGGTCTGCAACAGCCCTGACCCGGTCTCGTAGCACCCGGCGGGGCACCGTGCGCGGGCGGGCACACTTGCCTCCATGAACCAGTGGCCCGAAGCGCGGAACAACGACCCCCGGAACCCGTACGGGAGCCCCGGCGCCCCCATACGTCCCGAGGGCTCGCCCTCCGCGCCGCCGCGCGACGGCTACAACACGGGCCAGGTCTACGGGCGGGGCGGCGGCGCCCCCGGGCCGCGGACGACGCGGCCGAACTGGCGCAAGCGCATCACCATAGGCCTGCTCGCCTTCGTCGCGGTGCTGCTCGTGGTCTCCGTCAGCACCTACTTCTGGGCCGACTCCAAGCTGCGGCGCGAGGTGGACCTCGGCAAGGTCGCGGACCGGCCGCCGGGCGGGGAGGGCACCAACTACCTGATCGTCGGCTCCGACAGCCGCGAGGGCCTGTCCGACGCGGACAAGAAGGACCTGCACACCGGCTCCGCCGACGGCAAGCGCACCGACTCGATGATGATCCTGCACACGGGCGACAACGGCACCACGATGCTGAGCCTGCCCCGTGACTCCTTCGTCACCATACCCGCCTTCACGGGCCAGAAGTCCGGCAAGCAGTTCCCCGCCTCGACGCACAAGCTCAACGTCGCGTACGCGGACGGCGGCGCCGAACTGCTCATCCGCACCGTGGAGTTCAACACACGGGCTGCGCATCGACCACTACGCGGAGATCGGCTTCGGCGGGTTCCGCAGCCTGGTCGACTCGCTGGGCGGCGTGGACATGTGCATCGACAAGCCGATCAAGGACCGTGACTCCGGCGCCGACTTCAAGGCCGGCTGCCAGACGCTGGACGGCAAGCAGTCCCTGGCGTTCGTCCGCCAGCGCCACCAGGAGGCCGACCAGGACCTGGGCCGGATGCGCAACCAGCAGAAGTTCCTCAACACCCTGGCCAAGCAGGCCGCTTCGCCCTCGACGATCCTCAACCCGTTCCGGCTCTACCCGGTGATCGGCTCCGGCTCGACACGCTCATCGTCGACAAGGACATGGAGCTGTGGGACCTGGCGTCGATGTTCTGGGCGATGAAGGGCGTCACGGGCGGCGACGGCAAGCAGATGACCGTGCCGATCGGGAACGCCAACGTGCCGACGCGCAGCGACGGCGTGGCGGTCAAGTGGGACCCGGTGAAGTCCAAGCAGCTCTTCGCGCAGTTGAAGAAGGACGAGAAGGTCACCGTCTCGTAGGCTTCAGGCCGCTTCCCGCACGGCCTCCTCGAAGACCGCGAAGACGCCGCCCTGCGGATCGGAGACGACCGCGCGATCCGGCCCATCGCCATGTCGAAGGGCGGCTGCAGGACCGACCCCCCGGCCCGGACGAGCGCGTCCACCGTGGTGTCGGCGCCGTCCACGGCGAAGTACGTCAGCCAGTGCGGCGGTGTCCCCGGCGGGAGCCGGTCGAGCCCCTGCATCCCGCCCACGGGCCGCCCGTCCACCATGAGGACGTGGTAGCCGGGCACCTCGGGGGACGGCTCGGCCTCGATGCCCAGCGCCGCCGGGTAGAAGGTCAGGGCGCCCGTCGACGTCCGGTGTCGCGAGCTCGTTCCAGGTCAGGGCGCCGGGCTCGTTGACCACCTCGCAGCCGGTGAAGTCGCGCGGCTCCCAGAGGCCGAAGACCGCGTCCGAGGGGTCGGAGACGATCGCCATCCGCCCGAAGGTCAGCACCTCCATCGCGGGCATGACGACCTTGCCGCCGTGCGCGGCGACCGCGCCGGCCGACGCCTCGGCATCGGCGACCGCGAGGTAGGTGGTCCACACCGTGGGCGGCGCGGGCTGCCCGTCCCGGGCCATGGCGGGGCCGATCCCGGCCACCGCCCTGCCGTTCAGCGTGCACACCGCGTACCCGCCGGTCTCCGGCGGCCCGGGCTCGCCCTGCCAGCCGAAGAGGTCCCGGTAGAAGTCGAGCGCGGCGCGCTGGTCCGGCGCCATGAGATCGACCCAGCAGGGGGTGCCGGGCGCGTAACCGTTGCGTACCTCGGACATGCCTCCAGCCTGGGCCCGGGCACGGGCGCCCGCCACTCGGTGGCCCGGGGCTACGCCCGCGGGCGGCCCATCGCCCGGTACGCTCCATCCGGCCGCGCGCCACACGGCGGCGTCCAGCGCGTTGCGGCCGTCCAGCAGGTGCGGCTCGGCGACGACATCCCGGAGCGCGCGGGGGTCCAGCGACCGGAACTCCGCCCACTCGGTCAGGTGCAGGACGACCCGCGCCCCCCGGCACGCCTCCAGGGCGCTGTCCGCGTACGCCAGCGTCGGGAAGACGCGCCGCGCGTTCTCCATCCCCTTGGGGTCGTAGACCGTGACCTGCCCGCCCTGGAGGTGGATCTGCCCGGCGACGTTCAGGGCGGGCGAGTCCCGGACGTCGTCCGAGTCCGGCTTGAACGTCGCGCCCAGCACCGCCACCCGCTGCCCGAGGAAGCTGCCGCCCACGGTCTCCCGCGCCAGCTCCACCATGTGGCCGCGGCGGCGCATGTTGATGGAGTCGACCTCGCGGAGGAAGGTCAGCGCCTGGTCGGCGCCGAGCTCGCCCGCCCCGCGCCATGAAGGCGCGGATGTCCTTCGGCAGGCAGCCGCCGCCGAAGCCGATCCCGGCCCGCAGGAACTTCTTCCCGATCCGCTCGTCGTGCCCGATGGCCTCGGCCAGCTTGGCCACGTCGCCGTCCGCCGCCTCGCAGACCTCGGCCATGGCGTTGATGAAGGAGATCTTCGTGGCGAGGAGGAGTTCGCGGCGGTCTTGACCAGCTCGGCGGTCGGGTAGTCGGTGACGACGAACGCGAGCCCTCGCCGACCGCCGCGTCGCGTACACCTCGCGCAGCACCCTTCTCCGCGCGCTCGCCCCGACGCCGACGACGATCCGTCGGGGTGCAGGGTGTCCTCGACGGCGAAGCCCTCGCGCAGGAACTCCGGTTCCAGGCGAGCTCCACCTCCGCGCCGGCCGGGGCGAGTTCGGCGATCATGCGCGCCAGCCGGGCGCGGAGGCCCACCGGCACGGTGGACTTGCCGACGACCAGCGCGGGGCGGTGCAGCAACGGCGCGAGCGAGGCGACGGCGGCGTCGACGTACGACATGTCGCACGCGTACTCGCCGTGCTTCTGCGGGGTGTTGACACAGACGAAGTGGACGTCGCCGAACTCGCGACCTCCTCCCAGGAGGTGGTGAAACGCAGCCGCCCGCTGGAGCCCGCCAGCCCCGCGACATGCTTGCCCAGCAGCTCCTCCAGCCCCGGCTCGTACATCGGGACCTCGGCGCGCGAGAGCATCTCGATCTTCTCGGGGACCACGTCGAGGCCCAGCACCTCGAAACCGAGTTCGGCCATGGCCGCGGCATGGGTCGCGCCGAGATAGCCGGTGCCGATCACGGTGATCTTGGGGGCCATGCGTGGCTCCAGAGACGTACGGAGGTGCCGATTGCGTGGCCGAGCATAGTCGGGGCCCCGGTTGGGGAGATTCCGGGTGATCGGGTGCTGTCGGCAAGCTCACGTATCCCGGCCTGGAGCGGCGCCCCTACAATCGCGGTTACTAATCGGTAATTAACATGCGCTCTTGGGGAGTTTCGCCGTGGCGGGAAACAAGGACTTCGACCTGTACAAGGTGTCCGAGGAGCACGACGAGCTCCGCAAGGTCGTGCGCTCGCTGCCGAGGCGAAGATCGCGCCGTTCGCCACCGAATAATCCACACAGGCCCGCGACGGTGTGGTCGCCAGTTGTGTGGTTGTGATGGCGTGGTTTGTTGGTTGCTGTGGTAGATGTGTACGGTGAGTG
>NZ_BAAAXZ010000096.1:0-11416 GCF_039535865.1 Streptomyces thioluteus | reverse complement strand
GCCGGCGGGCACGCGGCCATGTTCAGCACCACCTCGGTGATGCCCAGGCCGCAGTAGCGGCCGGCGAGGTCGACGAACGCGTCGACCGAGCCCTGCCAGGGGTCCTTGGTGAAGCTGGTCAGATAGACCCGCTCCAGGTCCCCCGGGTCGCGGCCGAGCGCCGCGCACGCCTCGTTCAGGCGGGTCACCTGGTCGCGTACGGACGCCGTCGGCCGCGTCCCCGCTCTGCTCGGCGGCGCGCCGGCGGTCGCCGAAGGTCACCCAGCCCTGCCCGTGGGCGGGCGGTCAGGGCGAGCCCGCGCGGGCCGGTGGCCGCCACGGTGAAGGGGAGGCGGGGCCGCTGGACGCAGCCGGGGATCATCGGGGCCTCGACGGCCGAGTAGTGGGTGCCGTGGGAGGTGGTGGCCGGCCGGGTGAGCAGACGGTCCAGCAGGGGCAGGAACTCGGCGAACCGGTCGGCCCGTTCCGTCGGGCTCCAGGCGGGCCGGCCCAGGATGGTGGTGTCGTAGCCCTCGCCGCCGGCGCCGATCCCGGCGGTCACCCTGCCCCCGGAGATGTCGTCCAGGCTCATCAGTTCCTGGGCCAGGGTCACCGGGTGCCGGAAGTTCGGCGAGGCGACCATGGTGCCGAGCCGGATCCGCGAGGTGACGAGCGCCGCCGCGGCCAGGGTCGGCACGGCGCCCAGCCACGGACCCCCGCGGAAGCTCCGGAAGGCGAGGTGGTCGTAGGTGTAGGCGGCGTGCAGCCCCAGCTCTTCCGCGCGGCGCCAGTGCTCCTGCGCGGTGGGCCATCGGTAGACGGGGAGGATGACGGTGCTGATGCGCATCCGGTCAGGCTAGAGCGTGCGCGGCGCACGCGGCACGCGGCACGCCGCGCGCGCCGTCACCGGTTCGGCGGTGCGACGGTTTCCTCCGGCCGGCCGGAGGGGCGCGAACTGACGGGCTGCTGCCTGCCGGGGTGCACCCCGCTGGCGAGGAGGTGCTCCGGGAGCGGGACCGATCCGGTCGACGATCGGCGAACTCGCGTCGCGCTCCGGCTGCTGTGTAGGAGCTGATCGCCGATCTGAGCTGGAGAAGGCGGACGGGACAGCGGGTCCCGCCCGCGGCCGGCGGGGCTGACGGACGGCACGCCTCCTCATCCACCGAGGCGTGCCCGCCCCTCCCGCCCGGGGTGCTCGCCGACCGGCCACCGGTACGACGCGTCCACCGGGCACCGCCAGTACGGCCAGCCCTCCCCGTCGTCCTCCCGCACCAGATCCATGGGGTGCGGATGCCCGGCCCTGCACGGGGTCCGCGGCAGGCCGGCGGGGAGTTCCCGAAAGAAACGGTGAAAGGGCGGGACCGGGGCAAACCTCCCTCGTACCCTGAATCCATGCCCACCCCCCAACGGCGCCCGCACCCCCCGCACCGTCTTCGGCGAAGCCGCCGAGCAGTACGACGCCGCCCGCCCGGGCTATCCGGGACAACTCGTCACGGACATCCTGGAGTTCGCGGCAGACGGGCCCGGGCTCACGGCCCTGGAGGTCGGCGCGGGCACCGGCAAGGCCACGCTCGCGTTCGCCGCCCGCCCGGGCCTGACGCTCACCTGTCTCGAACCGGACCCCCGCATGGCCGCCGTCCTGTCCCGCAACTGCGCCACGGCCGCCCCCGAAGTCACCGTCGTCCCCCAGGACTTCGAGACCTGGGAGCGCGCCCCCGACCACCACCGCCCCTTCGACCTCCTCCTCTCCGCCCAGGCGTGGCACTGGACGGACCCCGAGGTCCGCTGGTCCAAGGCGAAACAGGTCCTGCGCGCGGGCGGGACCCTCGCCCTGTTCTGGAACGACTGGTACGTGTCGGACGACGACCTCCGCCACGAGCTGATCGCCGCCCACGAGCACCGGCTCCCCGAACTGCCCCCGCACTCCATCCTGGAGAAGGTCCCGCGCGGCTCGGTCATGGGCCCCGACTCGTGGGTCCCGAGGGAGCTCCTGGCCGACGGCGGCTTCACGGACCTCACGTACCTCCAGTACCCCACCGCGCACCACCGCTCGACGTCCGGACTCGTGGACGTCCTCTCCTCGCTCTCCTTCTACCGCTTGCTGCCGGAGGCGACGCGGGAGGCGGTCCTCGCGGACGTCGCCGGCGCCGTGGACGCCTACGGCGGCAGCGTCCGGCTGGACACCCGCACGGGCCTCTTCCTGGCCCGGACGGCATCCGGGCGGTATCCGGAAGGTAACCACCCCTCGGACTAACGTCGTGATCACCGACCGGGGACGGCCCCCGGCCGACGGATGCGAGGTGTACGAACATGTCCAGGATCATCGTGTTCGGAGCGGGCGCAGGGCGGGCCGGGCGGCCGTGGCGGAGGCGGAGCGCCGGGGCCACACGGTGACCGCGGTCGTGCGGAACCCGTCGAACCCCGGGGAGTCGGCGGGCGACGTCACGGACGCCGGGCATCATCGCGGCCCTCGCCGCCGGGCACGACGCGGCGATCCACGCCGCCGCAGACCTCTCCGCCGACCCCGCCGTCTTCTTCCCCACCGCGACGCGGGCCCTGCTCGACGGACTGACGCGGGCGGGCGTCGCCCGCCTGGTGGCCGTCGGCCTCGCGTCGTACCTCCCGGACGCGTCCGGGACGCCCCTGATGGACGCCCCCGGCTACCCCCAGGAGTACCGCGCGTTCATGGAGGGCCACCACGCCGGAGCGAAGGCCCTCCACTCGTCGCCCGACGCTCTCGACTGGGTCCTGCTCAGCCCGTCCGGCGACTTCGACCACGAGGGCTCCCGCACCGGGGCCTACCGCCAGGCACCGGGCGACCCGAACGCCCGCCTGTCGTACGCCGACTTCGCGATCGCCCTCCTCGACGAGATCGAGGCACCGCGCCATCACCGGACGCACGTGGGAGTGACCGCCCGGGACCGGACCTAGCGCCGCCCACTGCACGGCGATCCGGGCATAGGCGCAGGAGGTCTGGCCGTTCTCGTCACCGTAGTGGGAACGGCCCAGCAGGATCCGGTTGCCCGGGCAGGCGACGGGGACTGCGACGGATTCCTTCACGGTCCGGGTGCAGGCGTCGACGATGAGAGACACCGGCAGTCGCCTTCCGGTCGTTGTGACGCCGCAGGACCCGTCCGGTCACCCCAGCGCCGCCTGAACCCTGCGGACCATCGCGCCCGGCCGGTACAGCACATCGGCCGCCGTGAACCGCAGCATCTTCCGCACCTCCGGGCAGTCCGCCAACTCGTTGTAGCGGGCCGTGTCCCGCTGATGCTGCGCCCGGCTCCCGTGCCAGGCATATCCCTCGATCTCCACGACCAGCCCGCTCCCCCGGAAGAAGAAGTCGACGTAGACAGTCCGCCCACCCGGCGTGACGAACCGCACCTGCGTCTCCGGCGCCGACCCGGCATCGCGCATCCGCAACCGCGCGAGCGTCTCCACGGGCGACCCGGATCCGGGATCAGCCAGGGCCAGCCACTGCACGGCCCTTCTCCCGCCATGCATGCCCGCACCGTCCACCAGTGCGCGGCGGACCTCTTCCAGCGTGGTCAGTGGGATCCCTTCGGCGCGATCAAGTCCAGCCGCTCCGACTGGACTTCCGCATCGTGCAGCCTCGCCGCCGTCCAATGGCCGGCCACGAGCTCGGGCGCAGCCAGCTGATGGGCCCGGACGTGCTCACGCAGGCCCACCTCGATGCCGGGCCACGCGTAGGCTCCGGCGTGAATCCGCGTCCACCCCTGAACCTTCAGCCACCAGCGCAGCTTGTTCCGTGTCCACCCCAGCGACGTCGCCTGGGCCAGCAACACCACCCCTGTGCAGAAACGGTTTACGGGCATTTCGGCTACGAAGCGCCCGCCCCAGAACCTGCGACCACAACCATTCCGCCCGCAACCGTCAGATAGGCGTGGAGGGCTGCCGAAGCCCTCAGGCGGCCGAGGCTGCGGTCGTGGAGTTCCCTTTCGCGGGCGGCGAGTTCGCCCAGGACGTCGTCCGGACTGCCCGTGGAACACAGCGCCTCCAGGACGGTGCCGATGGCCGCCAGCGGCTGGTGGCCACGGCGGAGCAGGGCCACGATGTGGGCGGTCCGCAGCTCGGCGCGGTCGTACAGCCGGTATCCGGTACCGGGTTCGCGTACCGGCCGCAGCAGACCACGGGACTCCCAGAGCCGCAGCACGGGCGGCCGGACGCCGACGGCGCGGGCGGCCTCGCCGATACGGAGGGGGCTGCGGGGACCGTCGGGCGTCGCGGGCCACCCCGCGAGGGCCTCGCGGACAGTGGCCAACTGCGCCCGCTCCCGGGTCAGTTCCGCGTGGCCTGCGTCGATCGCGGCCAGCGCGGACTCGAGGTCGCCGACGTGGACGGCGCGCATGACCGCGGCGGGCGGTCGGCCAGCCGTGGCCCGCAGCCAACTCCCGTACCGCAACGAGAGCGTCGGCGTGCGCCCGGGTGAAGACCCGGTACCCGGCAGGGGTCCGCTCGACGGGCGGCAGGACGCCCGCCTCCACGTAGTTCCGCAGCTGCTGCACCGAGATCCCGGCCGAACGCGCCAGCGCACCGGCCCGCACCCGCCCCTGCGCTGTCACGGCTTCACTCCTGTTTGAGACTTTTCGGGCACGCTTCAGGGCCGGCCCGGGAGAAGGGCAGCAAAAGCCCCCAGAAGCACTTCAATGAAACCATTGATACCTGAATGGCCGGGAAGCCGAGGAGGCGACGACGTATATGAAATTCGTTCTCGAAGTCGACATGACGGGCGATGCGTTGGCGGACGACGCGGTGGGCGAGCTGGGCAGGATCCTCCGCTACTGGGCGGGAAACCTCCGGCACTACGCCCTCGCGCCGGGCGACGAGGAGACGATCCACGACTCGGCGTACGGGGAGGTGGGCCGCTGGCACGTCACAAGCGCGACGGGGTGAGGGGCTGACGCGCCAAACCCGTGGGACGGCATGGCGCTTCACGGGTTTCAGGCCCGCTATTGCTCCCGCTTCGCGACGAAGGAGCCCATGCCCGGCGTGGTGACGATCAGACCCTCTTCGCGGAGCGCCCGGGTGACCTTGCGGACCGTGAGCCTCGCGACGCCGAACTCCTGCTCCATCTGCTTCTCGGAGATCATGAAGTGCGGCGGGTACTCGCCGGTGGCGATGCGCTCCCGGAGCAAATCAGCGATCTGCGTCCACTTGGGACGGGTGGGATCAAAGTCCATCACATGCAACACCATATGTACGCGCACACATTCGAACATAGTCGCCTACGTCCACTCTCCCGCGCAACGGGCTATAGACAGGCACTTACCTGCTCCCCTAGCGTGACGCAACAGAAGACCCCCGCGACCGTCCGACCGGTCCGGGGGCATGGCCACCAGCTACACACAGGAGCTGACGACATGCGCCACCCTATCTCCCGCCTGCTCGCCTGGACGAGAGCCCGGTTCGGGCCCCAACCCCAAGCCGTCCACCTGGGCTTGAGCGCACCACCGCCCGCCCCCACCGATCCCCATCGCGTACGCAACCCCCACCACCACCGTCGTCTTCACCCCGCACGGCATCAACATCCGTCCACGCGGCCCCCATCCGCGCTGCACCTGCCTCGGCGCCGTCCACGACCTGGCTGCCGCCAACTCCCCGAACGGGGCCACCGCATGAGCGCCCCCGGCTGGGTGATCCAGCCGGAACTCGGCCCGGCCATGCCCATCATCTTCTCGATGCACTGCAGGTCCTGCGACGCCGCTTCGCCGCCCGACGCGGACTTCGAGCCCATGCACGACTGGACCCTGCGCCACGTCGCCGGAAACCCGGAACACACCGACTACCGCGAGGTCATCCACCGCACGTGGCGCGCCGTCGAGGCGCTCTGACACCTGCCCGGCCCCGGCACCCGCCGGGGCCGGGCAGCGGGCCACCACCCGATACCGTGAACCGACACGGGCCGGAGTACGCCGCACGGACGGAGGAGCCATGACCGCGCAGCACCACGAGCACCCCCCCGAGCTGATCCCACGGCCCGAGAAGACCTTTCCCGCCCTGCGAGCCGCCCTCGCCCGTGTGGCCCCCTCCCGGCTGGCCGAGTTCCAGGCGGACCGCGATCTGGCCTTCACCTCGGCCACCCAGCACAACGCGTTCCGCCCGATCCACCTCTTCCAGATCAAGTGGGCGACGGAGATCGAGATCGAGCGCCTCCCCCGCCTGTCGGCCCGCTACCGGGCAGCCCTGGACGCCGCGAACACGTTGGACCGCAGTGATCCGAAGTGGCGCGAGGCCATGGACGAATGCCTGGCAGTGCGTGACGAGGCCCGGGCCGCGGTGACCGATGGCTGATGCCTGGGGCTGGGAGTACGACCCCGATTCCGATTTCGTCATCGGCGGCATCGACAACCTCGCCTTCGTGGCGAAAGTCGAGGAACGAGCCGATGAACTGGTGCGCGCCGCCTCCGCCCTGTACCTCGGCGGAACGAAATACGACGGCATCTCGCCACTCATGCAGGAGGAGTCGATCGACGCCTCGGGCCTGTTCGTATACCAGGTCATCCCCCGCCACCAGCGGGTTTGCATCCGTCGCGTGATCTTCTTCGCCGCATAGCCCATGGCCCGGCCGGCGTCCCCCGGGGGACGCCGGCCGGGCCATGCAACCGTCGAGGTCACGCCGCCACCGCGACCTCCACCCCCGCGGGCTCCAGCGCCAGTTCGAGCACCTGGCGCACGTCCGACACCGGGTGGACGGACAGCTTCTCCAGGATCTCCGACGGGACGTCGTCCAGGTCCGGCTCGTTGCGCTTCGGGATGATCACGGTCGTGATGCCCGCCCGGTGCGCGGCCAGGAGCTTCTGCTTGACGCCGCCGATGGGCAGGACGCGGCCCGTCAGGGAGACCTCGCCGGTCATCGCGACGTCGGGGCGGACGCGGCGGCCGGAGAGGAGCGAGGCCAGGGCCGTGGTCATGGTGATGCCGGCGCTCGGGCCGTCCTTGGGGACGGCGCCGGCGGGGACGTGGAGGTGGACACCGCGTTCCTTGAAGTCGCCCACCGGGAGCTCCAGTTCGGCGCCGCGGGAGCGGAGGAAGGAGAGCGCGATCTGCGCGGACTCCTTCATCACGTCGCCGAGCTGGCCGGTGAGGGCCAGGCCCGCCGCGCCCGTCTCCGGGTCGGCCAGGGACGCCTCGACGAAGAGGACGTCGCCGCCCGCGCCCGTCACCGCCAGGCCCGTCGCGACGCCCGGGACGGACGTGCGGCGTTCGGCCGGGTCCTGGGCCGACTCGGGGGTGTGGTGCGGGCGGCCGATCAGCGGGCGGAGGCCGTCCGCGCCGATCGTGAACGGGAGGTCCCGCGAACCCAGTTCGTGCTGGGCGGCCACCTTGCGGAGCAGCCGCGCGAGGGCGCGTTCCAGGGTGCGGACGCCGGCCTCCCGGGTGTACTCGCCGGCGAGGCGGCGCAGGGCGTCGTCGGACACCACGACCTCGTCCGCCGTCAGGCCCGCCCGCTCCAGCTGCCTCGGCAACAGGTGGTCGCGGGCGATGACGACCTTCTCGTCCTCGGTGTAGCCGTCGAGGCGGACCAGCTCCATGCGGTCGAGCAGGGCCTCGGGGATGGACTCCAGGACGTTGGCGGTGGCGAGGAAGACCACGTCGCTCAAGTCCAGTTCCACCTCCAGGTAGTGGTCGCGGAAGGTGTGGTTCTGGGCCGGGTCCAGGACCTCCAGCAGCGCCGCGGCCGGGTCGCCGCGGAAGTCGGAGCCGACCTTGTCGATCTCGTCGAGCAGGACGACGGGGTTCATGGAGCCCGCCTCCTTGACGGCGCGGACGATGCGGCCGGGGAGCGCGCCGACGTACGTACGCCGGTGGCCGCGGATCTCCGCCTCGTCGCGGACGCCGCCCAGCGCGACCCGGACGAACTCGCGGCCCATGGCCTTGGCCACGGACTCGCCGAGCGAGGTCTTGCCCACGCCGGGCGGCCCGACGAGCGCGAGCACCGCGCCCCCGCGGCGCCCGCCGAGCACGCCCAGCCCCCGGTCGGCGCGCCGCTTGCGCACCGCCAGGTACTCGGTGATCCGCTCCTTGACGTCGTCCAGGCCCGCGTGGTCGGCGTCGAGCACCGCCCGCGCGCCCGGGATGTCGTACGCGTCCTCGGTCCGGCGGCTCCACGGCATCTCCAGGACCGTGTCGAGCCAGGTGCGGATCCAGCCGCCCTCGGGGCTCTGGTCGGAGGCGCGCTCCAGCTTGTCGACCTCCTTGAGGGCGGCTTCCCTGACCTTCTCGGGGAGGTCGGCGGCCTCCACCCGCGCCCGGTAGTCCTCGGACTCGTTCTCCGGGTCGCCGTTGAGTTCGGCCAGCTCCTTGCGGACGGCCTCCAGCTGGCGGCGGAGCAGGAACTCGCGCTGCTGCTTGTCGACGCCCTCCTGGACGTCCTTGGCGATGGACTCGGCGACGTCCTGCTCGGCGAGGTGCTCGCCGAGTTGTTGGGCGGCGAGCCGGAGGCGGGCCACCGGGTCGGCGGTCTCCAGCAGTTCGACGCGCTGCCCGACGGTGAGGAACGGCGAGTAGCCGGAGTTGTCGGCGAGCTGGGAGACGTCGTCGATCTGCTGGACGCGGTCCACCACCTGCCAGGCGCCGCGCTTGCGGAGCCAACTGGTGGCGAGGGCCTTGTACTCCTTCATCAGCTCGGCGACGGAGCCGGGGAGAGGGTCCGGGGTGAACTCCTCGATCACCGTGCCCTCCACCCAGAGGGCGGCGCCCGGGCCCGTCGTCCCGGCGCCGATGCGGACGCGGCGCAGGCCGCGGATGAGCGCGCCGGGGTCGCCGTCGGAGAGGCGGCCCACCTGCTCGACGCTGCCCAGCGTGCCGGTGCCGGCGTAGGTGCCGTCGAGGCGCGGTACGAGCAGGACCTTCGGTTTGGCGCCGTCCCGCGCGGCGGCCTGGGCGGCCTCCACGGCGGCGCGGACCTCGGCGTCGGTCAGGTCCAGGGGCACCACCATGCCCGGCAGGACCACCTCGTCGTCGAGCGGCAGCACGGGCAGGGTGAGCGGTGCGGACGTCGAAGCCATGATCTCCCCTTCGGCAGGCAAGTTGAGCTGTACCGACTCAATGCTTGCCGTGGCGGGGATGTTCCCCGCGCCGTGTTCGCTGTGAGCGATCAACCCCTCGGGCGGCCCGCCCGGGGAACGCCCGGCGGTAGTCCGTCGGGGTGACGCCGAAGTGCAGCGTGAAGTGGCGGCGCAGGTTGGCGGCCGTGCCCAGCCCGCTCAGCTCCCCGACCCGCTCGACCGGCAGGGCGGTCGCCTCCAGCAGCGACTGGGCGCGGGACAGCCGTTGGGCGAGCAGCCACTGGAGCGGGGTGGACCCGGTCGCGGCGTGCAGCCGGCGGTAGAAGGTGCGCGGGCTCATCCCGGCGCGGGCGGCCAGGTCGTCGACGGTCAGCGGCTCGTCCAGCCGCTCGGTGGCCCACTGGAGGACGGGCGCCAGCCCCTCGTCCCCGCTCGACGGGACGGAGACCTCGACGAACTGGGCCTGCCCGCCGGGCCGGTGCGCGGGGACGACCAGGCGGCGGGCGAGCTGGTTGGCGACGTGCGCGCCCAGGTCCCGGCGGACGAGGTGGAGGCAGAGATCGAGGCCAGCGGTGACCCCGGCGCTGGTCAGGA
Organism: Streptomyces thioluteus; assembly: GCF_039535865.1. Classification (NCBI taxonomy): domain Bacteria; kingdom Bacillati; phylum Actinomycetota; class Actinomycetes; order Kitasatosporales; family Streptomycetaceae; genus Streptomyces; species Streptomyces thioluteus. The sequence continues at coordinate 1,814 of NZ_BAAAXZ010000096.1, read as the reverse complement.
CGTTGCCGTCGTCCACGTAGAGCACCGAGTCGTCCACCTCGACCTCGGGGTGGCGGCGGGCGAGGGCCTCGGTGTGCATCCAGTGGGCGGTGGCCCGGCGGCCGTCGAGGACGCCGGCGGCGGCGAGGGCGAAGGCCCCGGCGCACAGCGAGACCATGCGCGCACCCCGGTCCGCGGCGCGCCGCAGCGCGCGCAGGAGCTCGTCGGGCAGTTCGCGCTCCCCGTCGACGCATGCCTCCGGAACCGACGGGATGATCACGGTGTCCGCGCCGTCGAACCCCTCCAGGCCGTACGGGGTGCGCATGGTGAAGCCCGCGGGGGCGGGCACCGGCCGGTCCGGGGACGGGCCTGCGGCGCAGAGCCGCAGGTCGTACCAGGGGTCGGCGAGATCCGGATGCGGGATGCCGAAGACGGTGCAGACCACCCCCAGTTCGTACAGGTCCCAGAAGGGGACGTCGTCGTCGATCACTGCCACGGCCACGGAACCAGCGCTCATGATCACGAGAGTAGTGGCAGGAATTTTGCGCAGGTAGGCAGTCCTGCCACTGTCGGGCCGCCGACGGCGCTGCGAAGGTGATGACCACTTGATCAAGTCCCTCGTACAACTCCCTTGAACCACACGGAGAAACATCCATGAGCGCGAACGTGACGGTCCTCGGTCTCGGCTCGATGGGGACGGCGCTGGCCGGTGCGTTCCTGTCGGCCGGCCACGGCACGACGGTCTGGAACCGCACCCCCGGCAAGGCCGGCGCCCTGGTCGCGAACGGCGCCGCGGAGGCGTTGGACCCCGCGGCGGCGGTGACCGCGAGCGAGCTGGTCGTGGTCTGCCTGGCGACCTACGGGACCGTCCACGAGGTCCTGGACCCGGTGGCCGACGGCCTCGCGGGACGGACGCTCGTCAACCTCACCTCGGGCACCCCGGAGGAGGCCCGCGAGATGGCCGCCTGGGCGGCCGGGCACGGCGCCGAGTACCTCGACGGCGGGATCATGACCACCCCGCCCGGCATCGGCAACCCCGAGTTCATGCTGCTCTACAGCGGCGAGCGGGCCGTCTTCGACGTCCGACGCCCGGCCCTCGCCGCGCTCGGCGACCCGGTGTACCTGGGCGCGGACACCGGCCTGGCCTCGCTGTACGACACGGCGCTGCTCGGTCTGATGTGGTCGACGCTGACCGGCTGGCTGCACAGCGTGGCGCTGGTCGGAGCGGACGGCGGGGAGACCGCAACCGCGTTCACCGAGGTCGCGGACCGCTGGATGAAGGCCGTCGGCTTCTTCATGAACACCTACGCCCCGCAGGTGGACGCCGGGAAGTACCCCGGCGACGACGCCACCCTCGATGTGCACGCCGCGGCGATCGAGCACCTCGTCCACGCCAGTGAGGCGCGCGGGATCGCGTCCGGCCTGCCGGAGATCTTCCGGGACCTGGCCCGGCGCGGTATCGAGGCCGGTCACGGCCGGGACAGCTGGGCCCGCCTGGTGGAGCTCGTCCGCGAGGGCGGCCGGAAGTGATCACTACCGTGCGGACGGACACCGACTGGGCCGGGCTCGTCCTCGATGCCGCCGGGCGCTGCACCGCGTTCCTGGAGGACGCGGGCGGCGACTGGTCGCGGCCCGCCGGGCGGCTGGAGTGGTCGGGCCACGCGACGCTCGACCACCTGGCGCTGGGGCTGACCGGATACGCGGGGCTCCTCACGGCGAAGCCGCGGGACCGCTACATCACCCTGTTCGCCTCGCTGGACCCCGGGGCCCCGGTCTCAGCGCGACTGGAGGGCATCCGCGTCGCGGCGTCGTTCCTCGCCGCCGCCGTCCGCTCC
>NZ_BAAAXZ010000095.1:0-25989 GCF_039535865.1 Streptomyces thioluteus | reverse complement strand
TGGCGAAACCCCCCGCCCCGGCGCCGACATCGGCCAGGCCCTCTACGCCGTCGATCATGTGAGGCATACTGCAACGGCGCGTCCACCCGCAGCGTGGACGACTGGTCGAAGCACTGGGCGGCGACACCGGAATCTCCAGGTCCGAGGGTACTCCGCATTCTGCCAGGACCTCGACGCGGAAATGACGTCTTCGCACCCGGCCCCTGGACCACACCCGCTTCCCCTGCATTCTACCTGGAACGCGACCTACGCAAGGCCGGCGTCCAGCACCAGCTCGTGTCCCAGGCCCTCGTGATAGCCACCGGCATCACCGAGGGACGAGCGGCCGCGAAGCCCTCGGACTCATGGTCGGACGACAGCGAGGACACCGAGGTGTTCTGGACCCAGTTTCCCGCGCTCGCTGCGCGAAGCGGGTCCTGACCGGAGTCCGCCCGGTCATCGCCGACCACCGACAGCGGCCTGGTCAAAGCCGTCCGGCAAGGTCCCGAATTGCCTCGGCGCCGGCTATAGCGATGCCGCGTTCCCTTCTCGGCAACACGGTCGCGGTGATCCACCAAGGATCGGCGAGCGAGCCGCCGCTGACGATCCGCACCATCTTCGCCCAGCACCAACGCCGAAGCTTTTGGGGTTTTTTTTTTTTTTTTTTTTTTTTTTCCGTGCCGCGGATACCGTCGCCGACACGCTCGCCCGGCAGTTTCCAGAGTCAGAGGCATGCTCCTGGAAGCAAAGTGAGGGACCTGACGCCTTCGCGCGGACTTCCCGGAAGGCACTGAGAAGATCCAGTCGACCAACCCGTGAACGCCTCAACCGCGAGATCAATCGCCGCACCGACGGCGTCAGTTCTTTCCCAAACCCGACGCCCTCGAACACGGACTCACCACGCCGTCCTGTCGAGATGCAGGACGAAGGGGACGCCTTCCCCCGTCCGGAGGGCGCGATGCGCGCATCGCGAGGCCATCGCCCTCCCAACTGCACTAGAGAAGAAGCCCAGCTTCTTCGCCCGCGTACGACACCCAGCAGATTCTTCGTCGCTGGATTAGTGGTCCAGCATCATCTTGTCGCCCCTCACCCTCCCGATGCCCGAACTGCTTGTAGCCGCGAAGGCGGCGTGGGAGGGTTTACTGGTGGTAGCAGTTGGTCCAGACGCGGCCCGCCTGGATGGCGCGGCCGGCGCGGTAGGCGGTGTTGCCGTGCGGGTCCAGACGCCGCGCGCCCGGCCGTAGTCTCAAGAGGGTTGGTGTGGCGAGGGTGACGGGCATCGTCGACGGTCGTGGGAGGCAGTGCCGGCGGCGACCGGGCCGAAGGATCTTCCTTCAGGGAAGACGGGCATGCGGTTGGTGCCTCGAGATGGTGGGATCGACGTGAGTAGTAAGCCGCCCTTGAGTTCGCCGCCGGGGTCGGCGCTGGGGGTGGCCGCCGGTAGGAGGATGCGGGCGCCTTCCTTGCGGGCCCGATGTCGAGGTAGGAGAGGACCTTCTCCAGCTGCGTCGGTTGGAGGCCTGGGCTCCGATAATAGTGGCCGGTGTCAGAGGGGTGGCCGTGGGAACGATTCGCCTCGGTGCGGTGACGGCTGGCGGCGAGGAAGTCGGGTAGTGGCCGAGCTGGATCAGGGCGCGGGACGGACGGTGCAAGATCCTCGCCCTGGTTCAGGTTCGCGAAAACATGGTGACGATTCAGAGGGCCCTGCGAGGAAGTCGATCGTCGTCGCCGAGACAGTCGTGTCGAATCGAAGAAGATGTTGGGGCTCTTGCCGCCGAGTTCACGTAGGGTGACCGGGCGCAGGTTTCGGACGAGCGTAAAATGCATGATCAGGCGGCCACGGTCGTGGTCTCGCCGGTGAAGGCGATCTTCGCGACGCGGGGAGGGAGGAATAATCCGGAGGAGAGAGGCTCTTGCAGGCTTCGACGCGAAGCCGTTGACGACGTTGACCAACCCGGCGGGATCAGCGTTCGGCGACCAGAGTTTTTTTATTTTCCCCCCCAGCCAGATGTGATCGACGCGGGGTCTGCTCGGCGGTTTGAGGACGACCGCGTCTATGCGCCCGCACCGCGACCAGCGGCCGGGCGAGCTTCAGGCGAGCATGAGGAGCGCGAAGTCCCGTATGATCTTGGGCGTACGACGCCCAGCGGTCGTGGATAGTGGTAGGCGATATGCTGTCCTCGTGCGATCTCGATGAGGCTGCCCTCCTGGGCGCGTACGCACGCGAGTAGCGGAAGTGGTCGATGCGCCAGGGGGATGTCGCGGCTCAGGCCTACGCGCATCGAGTTTGCCGTTCTCCCAGGGGACTCGCGACGGCGAGGCTTCGAGTGTTCCTCATGCGGTCGGCGATGCGGAGAGGAGACGGCGGAATCGCGTCCGCGGGGGAGGTGCGGGCCAGCCGCGCGCGCCCGCGGCATGGGCGGCGTCCAGGGCGCGTGTCGGACGTCCTCGGCCGTCGCCGAGGGCGACACTCGTGAAGATTCGCCGTTCACGCGGGTCGGTTGTCGAAGTAGCTAGGCGGCGCGACGGGGGTACGTACTCGCCCCTTTGATCCAGTGGTCGTAGTAGCGCGCGCGGTGACGAGACGACGCATCGGGGAAGGGCGACGAATAGCGGGTCATGGGCGTGGGCCTCCTCGCACATACGGCCACCGCTCCGTCGCGGTGTCGGCGCCGGCTGGACGCTACCCAGGACCGCTTGCCGTAGGCCCCGTGAGTGTGGTGTACACCTCAGTACACGTCATCCAGGACGGCGTCATCAGTACACGTCAGTACTCGCCGAACGCACGGCAGTCGGGGACCCATGAAACAAGAAGGTGCTCGTCGACATCGCCGCGCTAGCAAAAAAGGGACCAGTCGCCGCCTATCTGACCACCTTCCAATCAGACGCCTGTTGCTGAGCCGACGGCTTCGACCTGACGAGCGTGTCCGCTCCTCAGGGCCGCCGCCATCGCCGTGCGCTGCCCGCCGCCCTCTCGTGATCAAGGCGTCCCTGTCGGCGTGGTACATCGGGACAAGGACAGCGCGGCGTCGGATCCCGACGGCGCAAGGCCGACAAGTCGCCTCAGAGTCTCCAGGCCGTAACGGCCGTCGCAGCTCGCGACGTCTCCGGCTTCACCCTCACCGCACTGGGCGGGCCAGCTGCCGCCTAGCGCGGCCACGTCCACGACCGCGGATCGACGCGAGTGCCGGCGGGCCGCCTCGCGGGTGTCGGAGAGGCCGAAGCCGTCCGTGCCCAGCGACGTCCAGTTCTGCTCGACCCAGGGCGATCTGGTCCGCACCGCGCGCATCCAGTCGCTGACCGCCACGACCGGCCGGCGCGCCGTGCAGGCGCGCGTCACGTAGGGGACGCGTCCTCGCCGCGCAGCCAGCGGCCGCGTCGCAGGCCAGCGCGTCACGCGCAGCTCCGTCCAGGACGGCGCGGACCAGACGTCCGGCGGCCACGCCCCAGTCGTCGGCAGCAGCCGCTGGGCGTCCAGGGCCAGTGACGGCCGTGCCGGAGGGAGAGGAGAGTGGAGGCGCGGGGCGTCGTGACGGCAGGCCGGCGGCGGCCTCGCTAGGGTAGCGGTAGAGGCCCTTGAGATGCCCTCCTCACGCCGGGCGGCATGGCGGGCTGGACGCTTGGGCTCGTTGTAGACGGTCAGGTAGTAGAAGACGTCCTCGGCTCCGGGCCGTACATCCGCCGCAGGCCCTCGCGGACGATCACCGCGACCTCGTACGCGAACGCCGGGTCGTAGCGATCGCCGCCGGTTGGTGGAGCGATCAGGTGGGAGTGGCCGTCGGCGTGCTGGAGGCCCTCGCCGGTCATGGGTGGTGCGCCCGCGGTCGCGCACGATGACGAAGCCGCGTCCCAACTGGTCGGCGAGCGCCCAGAACTGGTCGCCTGCGCTTCGCGCCAGCCGAACATCGAGTAAATGATGTAGAACGGGATCTCACGGCTCGCCGTGGGTCGCGTACGACGTCGCGGCGGCGGTGAAGGAGGCCAGTGAACCCGCCTCCTGATCCCTCGTTGAGGATCTGACCGTCCTTCGGCCTCCTGTGAGTAGAGGAGTTGGTCGCGGTCGACCGGGTCGTAGGTCTGCCCGGCGGGGAGTAGAGGCCGGCGGTGGGGAAAGGGACTCCATGCCGAAGGTGCGGGCCTCGTCGGGACGACGGGACCCAGCGCCGGCCGGTCTCCTTGTCCCGCAGGCGAGTCCTTGACAGCCGGACGAACGCCATGGTGGTGGCGATCGTCCTGGGTGCCGAGCCCTTGTGGAGCGCCTCGAAGGGCTTCGCGGACGGCGGCGGGAGGGCCTGGGACGACCTTGCGGGCGGGTGGCCGGGCCGGCCGAGGCGCCCGCGGGCGCTCGCGCAGGTAGCGGACCTCGGGGGGAGTCCTCGCCGGGGTGCGCGTACGGCACGAGGTCGTCGTCGAGCGCGCGGTCCGGGGATCGGCAGCTCCAGCAGGTCCCGCATCACGCGGAACTCCTTGCCGGTGAGCTTCTTCATCTGGTGGTTGGCGTTGCGGGACTCGAAGCCGGGGCCAGGGTGTGCCCCTTGACGTCTGCACCAGGACGACGGTCGGCGCGCCCCGGTGCTCGACGGCGGCCCGGTAGGCGGGCGTGCACCTTGCGGGGCTCGTGGCCGGCGCGCGAGGTGCGGACAGCTCCAGCAGCTCGGCGTCGCCGAGACCGGCGCCGAGGGCGCGCAGGGCGGGGTTCCGCGCCGAAGAAGTGGTCGCGGACGTAGCGCGTCGCGGGTGGCGTACGTCTGGAACTGGGCGTCGGGCACCTCGCGCAGCCGGCGCACCCAGCGCGCCGTCGGTTGTCGCGGGCGAGGACCGGGTCCCAGCCGAGCCCCAGAGGGACTTTCACCACGTGCCAGCCCGCGCGCGGGAACTGGGCCTCCAACTCCTGCACGATCTTGAAGTTGGGGCGGACGGGGCCGTCGAGGCGCTGGAGGTTGCAGTTGACGACGAAGGTGAGATTGTCCAGGCGTTCGCGGGGCGGCGAGCGCGAGGGCGGCGGTCGACTCCGCTCGTCCATCTCGCCGTCGCCGAGGAAGGCCCACACCCGGGAGCGCGAGGTGTCCTTGATGCCGCGGTGCTCCAGGTAGCGGTTGAAGCGCGCCTGTAGATCGCGGAGAGCGGACCCAGGCCCATGGAGACGGTGGGGAACTCCCACAGCCAGGGCAGCCGTCGCGGGTGCGGGTAGGAGGGCAGGCCGTCGCCGCCGGCCTCCTGGCGGAAGCGGTCCAGCCGGGCCTCGTCGATCCGCCCTCCAGGAAGGCGCGGGCGTAGAGAGCCGGGGGAGGCGTGGCCCTGGACGTAGAGCTGGTCGCACGCTGCCGTCGGCCTCCTTGCCGCGGAAGAAGTGCTGGAAGCGGTCTCGTAGAGCCAGGCCGGCCGAGGCGAAGGTGGCGATGTGGCCGCCCGAGGCCGGCGCGCCGGTTGCCGCGGGGTGACCATGGCGGCGGCGTTCAGCGGTTTCCAGGCGGTGATGCGGCGGTCACCAGCTCCTCGTCGCCCGGGTAGGCGGGCTCCTCGGCGGTCGGGACGGTGTTGACGTCAGGGGGTCTCCAGGAGCGCGGGAGGCCGCCCCGAGGTGCCCGGCGCGGTCGGCCATCCGTCGCAGCAGGTGGGGCGGCGCGGTGCGGGCCGCCGGTCCGCGGCGGCGGAGGTCCAGGGACTCCAGCCACTCGGCGGTCTCCGCCGGGTCCTGGTCGGGGCGAGCTGGTCGAGTTGGGACACCGTTATCCCCTTTCGCGTTGCCCGGTGCGGGTGGCCGGGCCGTCCTGATGTTCCGTCTCGCGGAACAAACTTCCGTCCCTACGACGCTAGGAGGCGGGGAGTGGTCGGGTCAATGGTTACTGGCGAGTAGCGATCGATGATCGATCATTTCTGGCCGGGCGGCGAGAGCTCGCCGGGTGCGACCGGGTGCGGCGCGAAACGGAACGCGGCGCGCTTCACACGGGGGTGTGGCTCCGCGCACGCCGCGGCGCGCGCCCCGCACACGCTTCCGTCCGCCCCGCGCCCCGGAAGACTGAGCATCGCGAGTCCCATTGGCGCGACGGCGACCGGGTCCCCGGTCTTCCCCCGAGCCGGCGGCCCCGCCGCGTCACGCCGCCGGGCGACGGCGTGAAGCGGAGCCGCGCCCCCCGCGCGCACGTGTAACGGACGGGGCCGTACGGGCGATGACCCGCACCCCCGCCGTTGCGTCCCGCGGAGCGGCGTGCAAACGGATGTGGCACGTCATGAGTGCAGGACAGCAGGCGGGGCAGTACCGCGACGATGCGAGCCGCCGTGTTCGCGGCCGTCTGCGTGCTGCTCGCCGCCTGGGCCACGCGCTCATGTCCGGACGGACGTCCCCTGGTGGGCCGTGGCCGCCGCGCTGTCCGGAAACGGGCGGCTGCGCGTGGTTCCTCGCGGGCCGTGAACGCGGGCCGCTGCTGGTGGACACGGCCACCGTGGGCGCGCAGACGGGCCTGCACTCTTCTTCACCCTGGCGCAGAACGTGTCCCTCGCGGGGGCCGCCTCCACGGCGTCGGCGCCACGGACCGCCCTCGCTCCGCGTGGGTGTGCGGGTCGTCGCCCGTGGCGGACGCCGGCATGTCCGGCCACTCCGGCATGGCCGGCATGTCCGGGTCGGAGAGCATGCCGATGGACATGCCGATGGACATGATGGGCATGCACGGCACCCACGGCGCCGTCGGCATGTGGTCCGCGCACCTCCTCGCCGCGCTCCGTCCTGGGCATCTGGCTGTCGGGCGCGAACAGGCCGTCTTCCGCGTCGGCCGGGCCGCGTTGCGCCCGGCTCGTCGCCCCGCTGCTCGTCTGCTCGGCGGGCCGCTGCCACCCCCGGGCCGCCGCGCGTCCGCGCCGGCCTGGCCCGCGCGCGCACCGGCTGCGGCAGCTGCTGTACGCGCACGTCCTGGTCACACGGGGTCCACCGCCGTACGCGCCGTCTGCTGCTGAGCCCGCCGCACCCGACCGGTCGTCCGCCGGACGGGAGCCCGGCGTACCCGGCACGACGGCGACCGGACAGGACTCACGACAGTCACCGGGTGCCCGCCGCCATGCTGCTTGGGTATCGCGCGCCCCGGGATTCCAGGAAGGACCGGCGCAGATGACCCCAGCCTGCCCGCACTCCCGCGTGCCGCGACGGCACGTCCCCCCGACGCCGCGACCAGGCCGGCGTGACGACGAGGCGAGCCGCGCCGCTGCATCAGCGAGTCGAGCACCGCGGCCAGCGCTACAGCCGGCGGCCCCGCTCGCACCCATCGTACCGGCGCACTCGACTAGCCCCGCAGATGCGTCTCCACCGCCGCGGCGCGGACGCCCGGCGGCGGCGCGCCCTCGCACCGGTCGAGAGCGCTGGGCACGGACAGTCGCGCGCTCGGATACGTCACTGCAATGCACGCCCCGCCACGACGTCCCGGGCCGGTGCGCCCGGTGCATCCGGCGTGCGGATGGCCGTACGGACGTGTACGACGAGAGCCGTGACGGCCTGGGCGCTGCCCCGCGACGCGGCGCGGGACGCCGAGTGCTCCCGTCGAGCACGCTCATCCGCGCCACGACCAGGAGGGACGTCCGGCGGTGTTACGTGGCCGGCTGAGCGGCACGACCCGCATGGGCGCGATGACCGGACCACACCTCCAGGAGACGTATCTGCGCGCCCTGCGGTCCCTGCCGCGCTCGGGCGGCGCTCATCGCCCCGCACTGGCTGCGGCCATCGCCCCGCGTTACGGTCGTGGACCGCCTGCGGTTCCTCGCGGCCGCGGCTCGCGGCTGTCGACAGCGGACGACTGGCAGTCGGCCGCCGAGCGCGGGCACCCAAAGACGTGCCGAGCTCCCGGGCTTGAGGAGAGGGCGTGACCCTGTCGCAGCTGCTGGACCGGCTGCCCTGTGCGAGCGCCGCGAGAGCGTTCGTGCTCACGCAGCTGCTCGGGCCTGCCTACGCGGAGCCGCGCTGGTGCGGGCTGCCCGTCGGCACGGTGCGCTCGCGCGTGGCGCGCGCGCGCGTGAGTCGCGCGATCTGGCCAGTGGAGACGGCACTGAGCGGGAGGCCCTGGCACGGGTGCCGCGCTACGCCGGCCTTGAGCAGTCGCGCCGGCTCGCTCCTCTCCTGCTTTCTCTTCTCTCCTTCCCTGCGACCCTTCCTTTATCCGCGCGCACCGCGAAGCCGCGGTGGTAGGAGACTCCCGCGGCAGCTCACTGCGCATGAGCACTGCGGGCAGGCGCATTCGCGTCCTGCCTAGTATATGCCGCCGCCACGCATTGCACATATACCCGCTGTGTCCTATCGTTCCCACGCCTCACCACGCATTCGACCCAGTGTACAACACCCGCCGACTCGACTCTGTTCCCTCCGCCCTTCGGAACTCCAGGACGGGGAGCGGAAGGCGCTCGCCGCCCGCAGCCGCGGCGGGGCGGAGATCATGATGTCGGTGTCGTGCGGCAGACATCTCCCTACCGTGCCGTTGGCGGGCACGTCCACCGAGGAGATCATACGACAATCTTGCCCGCGCCCCCTGTCTGTGGTCACCGTCGCGGCACAGCATGGCGCGCGCTGCCGTCGGGCCTCGACGAGATGCAGGGCGTCGGCGCCGTCGCCGTCGTTGCGGATCCGCACGAACGCGGCCGTGTCGTCGGTGCCGAACGGTACGAGACGCGCGACGTCCTCGACCGACACTCACGGCCGGGAGCGCCCCGCGGCGCCCGAGGCGGTCCAGGCGCCGAGCCCGCCGAGGGGTCACGGCGCAGGCTACGGCGTGGCACGAGCGCCGCCTTTGGCGGAGCGGAGCAGGGACATCATTCATCGCGGAGTTCCTTCATCCGCGTCCTTTGTCGGGAGACGGGGAGCGGTGCCTCGGGCGGCCCGGAATCCGGCGCGGGCGGGGGTGCGCCGGGCCGCGGTCGCCGGCTGCCAGCGCCGCAGGCGCAGGCTGTTGCCAGCGACGAGGACGGAGCTGGCGGACATCGCGGCGCCGCCGCGACCATCGGGCTGAGCAGCCGGACGGGCGGCCAGCACACAGAGCACTGTGACCATGGTTTGTAGCCGAAGGCCCAGGCCAGGTTGGAGCGTAACGGTCACCGAGGTGCGCCGGCCAGGCGCACCGCGTCGGCCAGGCGCCACATGGTCCCGCGCACCAGCCGTGCACGTCGCCGCGCCGATGGCCGCGTCGGTGCCGCTGCCCATGGCCGATGCCGAGGTCCGGCGCCGGCCAGCGCGGCGGTGTGCGTTGACCCCGTCGCCGATGACCGCGACCCGGTGGCCCTTGCGCCGCCGCAGCCGCGGACGAGCTCGGCGCCTTTGCCCCTCGGGGGCATCCGGGCGTGCCACCTCGCCGATGCCCAGCTCCGCGGCGACGACCCGGGCGCGGCCTCGCTGCGCCGGTGGAGCGATTGGCTACGTGCCCGCCTCTAGGCCCGACGTCCGGCTTGAGGTTGTTGTCTGCAGGCGTTCGGTAGCTGCCGGAGCAGCAGCGGGTGTGTCGCCCAGGGGCGATCACGGTCCTTCGCCGGGTCGTCCACCGGACGAGGATCTGCGTGCGGGCGTGCTGGTCGGCCTCTCGGCGGCCTCGCGAGGGGGCGCCGCAGCCAGGTCCTGCGCCGTCCGTCGACGCCGCACACCTCGACCAGGTGCCGTCCACCTTGCGCCGGGGGCGCCGACTCCGGCCGTGTCGGTGAAGCTTCTCGGCACGGGGCAGCAGGGTTCTTGTCCGCTGGCCTACTCCGCGCGACGTGCGTCGTGTACCGGGCTCGGGTTTCCCCACGGGCCGAGGCCGGCCTCCCTGGGCCCGCGCACAGAGGGTGGCATGGGGGCGGTTAGGCCGCCACGGCCCGACGCCCCCGGTGCGCGGACGTGAGCAGTCGTGACCGTCATGGAAACGAGGTGGTCCAGCGATGCCGCTTGTCGAGGACCACACGGTGTGCCACCCGGCTCGAGTCCTCCAGGGCCTGGCGGGCCGCTGAACAGGATGACCAGGCCCGCGCTCCGGACAGTAGCAGCCAGCAGGGAGGTCGGGGGTGGGGCCAGGACCAGGGAGCAGGGGCAGGCCATGACCTAGCACCGGCGACCGCCGCGGTGATCGCGGCTGGGGTTGAGCGCCCGGCGCCCAGCAGGGGGAAGCCAGCACCGGTGACTGGCCACGGCCTAGGGACCGCGGGGCGAGACCGCAGCGATAGCGTCGGCGACCGCTTGTCACGCGGGTGCCGTGCCCGTCTGGCAGTCAACCTATAACCAGAATTTGATTGCACAGACCTGATATGCACTGCAGTAGGGGTCACGACTAGAACGTTGCAACGAAGCCGGAAAGGAATAAAAGCAAAAGGAAAGAAGGCAGGGTGAAAAGCATGAAGAAGACAAAGGAAGTGAAAAAGGGGAAAAGAATAGGAAGGGGTGAGATATAGAAAGTGAAAAGAGGAAAGGTAAAATGCAGAAATGAGGAATAAAGAAAGTGAAGGTAGGGGAGAAACGATAGAAGTCGAGGAAGACGAACCGTGTACAGCAGACCTCGATCAGTTCTGGTTCCGATGGGGATCCGGCGCTCGGAGACGTCCTCCGCCCGCACACGACGTCCTTGGCGGCCGAGCGAGCGAGGCCGCAGCGCGGAGCCGTTATCGTGCCGCGCCGGGACTCCAGCGCCTTCCCCCCGGTTCAGGCACGAACAGCGTACGCGCACCCGCCACCGAACTACCCGCCCTTCACGACGGCCTAGAATGGACTCAATGGCCACCCAACCCCCTCCCCGCCGGTGCCAACCATTTCGCCCCCCCCCCCCCCCCCCACCACCGGGCCCCACATGCCCGAAGTGGCCAGAGGTCTCCCCTGAACGCGCATGCGCATGTATCCCGGGTGTTCGCGGCGCGCCGAAGAACAGGCGTCACCGACCTTAGCTTAGGAGGGCCTAGGACTGCCGCCATAGGACGGACGAGGGGATACCATCGTCGCCGTCGCGGCTGGCCGCCGAGGCCAGCGCACGGGCCCGGCGAGCGCTGGAACGGTCCCAGGAGCGCCAAGGCCGCGAACGGGCGTGAGCGAGGGCGCAAGCACACGGCCCACTGCCCAGTCTGCACGGAACTGGACCGGGCGGGGACCCGACGGACAGCACCCCGACTCCCACTAGACCACGGACACCGACAGACAGCGCGCGGTGCATCAGTCAGCACCGTGGTCACAGCGGCACGACCGGGGCTCGCAGTGGTGCCGGCCCGGCGGACCCACGTGAGTCGCCGGCCTCGGGGGGACTTTCAGGCAGGCGACCGCACCGTGTAGCCGCGCCCTACCACCACCTTCATGAGCTCCTCGTGCCGGAGACGGGCGACGGTTGCTGATTTCTTCCACGCGCAGTCACGGTGGCCATCCCTCCCGGCTCGACGGCATCACACGTACGGCTTGTCCCACCCCTCTCCCCCCTACTATCCCCCATTGCTCAGCTTCTCGCATCGCATTTTTTTTCCTCGACGGCACGCCCCACATATATCATCCAACTGTGATGTGACCTCGCTACCTCTCTTGTAACCGCATCCACTCGTGTGGTGATTGAGATGAGATTCCTACTCACGCTGTGATATGCTGGCGCGCGTCGAGAAAAGAGCTCGGACGGCTGGAGGGGGTGACCGCGAGCGTCAACCTGGCCACCGGACGCGCGCGAGAATCAGCCACCCGTCGGCCGTCTCCGCCGAGGAGCTCATGAAGGTGGTGGAGGGCGCCGGCTACACGGCGGCCCTGCCCGAGCCCCCCGAGGCCGAGGACGACGGGTCCGCCGGCGGCACCACGGACGAGCCCTCGCCGCTGAACCGCGTGCTGATCACCGCCCTGCTGTCGGTGCCGGTGCTGGTGCTGTCCATGGTCCCCGCCCTCCAGTTCCGCAACTGGCAGTGGCTGTGCTTCGCCCTCGCCACGCCCGTCGCGGCCTGGAGCTCCTGGACGTTCCACTCCCGGGCCCTGCGCGGGCTGCGGCACGCGACGGCGACGATGGACACCCTCGTCTCCCTCGGCGTCCTGGCCTCCTACGCCTGGTCGGTGTACGCCCTGTTCTTCGGCGGCGCCGGCGACCCGGACATGCGCATGCCGTTCAGCCTCTGGCCCTCGGGCATGCCCCGGCACCGCGGACGTCTACCTCGAAGCGGTCGTCGCCGTACCGCTGTTCGTCCTGACCGGGCGGCTGCTGGAGTCCCGGGCGCGGCACGGGACGGGCTCCGCGCTGCGGGCGCTCGCCTCGCTCGCCGCCAAGGACGTCGTGGTGCGGGCGGAGGACGGCTCCGAGCGCCGGATCCCCATCGCCGAACTGCGGGTCGGCGACCGGTTCGTCGTCCGCCCCGGCGAGCGGGTCGCCACCGACGGCACGGTCGTTTCCGGCAGTTCGGCACTGGACCTGTCCCTGGTCACGGGCGAGAGCGCACCCGTCGAGGCGGGTCCGGGCACGGCCGTGGTCGGCGGCGCGGTCAACTCCGGCGGCCTGCTGGAGGTCCGGGCCGGCGCGGTCGGCGCGGACACCCAACTGGCGCGCATCGCCAAGCTGGTGGAGGACGCGCAGACGGGCAAGGCCCGCGTGCAGCGGGTCGCCGACGCGATCGCGGGCGTCTTCGTCCCCGCGGTCCTGGCCGTGGCCGTCACCGTGCTGGGCTTCTGGCTGGGCGCCGGCGGCTCCCCCCAGGCCGCGATCACCGCGGCGGTCGCGGTGCTGGTCGTGGCCTGCCCCTGCGCCCTGGGCCTGGCCACCCCGACCGCCCTGCTGGCGGCGACGGGCCGGGGCGCGGGCCTGGGCATCCTGGTCAGCGGCCCGCAGGCCCTGGAGGGACTGCGCCGGGTGGACACCGTGGTCCTCGACAAGACGGGCACGCTGACCACCGGTTCGATGACGGTCACGACGGTCACGGCACGCACCGGGGGCGTCGGGGCCGGGGCGGCCCTGCGCCTGGCGGCGGCCGCGGAGGCCGGCTCGGAGCACCCGGTGGGCCGCGCGGTCCACGCGCACGGCGCGGCGGAGGCGGGCGCGGAACCGCTGCCGCGTGCCGAGGAGTTCACCGCCACGGCCGGAGTCGGCGTCCGGGCGCGGGTGGACGGGCACCTGGTCGAGGTGGTGCGCGCGGACGGCGCGGACCTGGCTGCGGGCCCCCTCGCCGAGGCCGCCGAGGAGGCCGACCGGCACGGCCGCACCGCCGTCCTCGTCCGGGTGGACGACGCGGCGGAGGCCGTGATCGCCCTGGGCGACACCGTGCGGTCCGGCAGCTACCGCGCCTGCGACCACCTCAAGCGGCTCGGGCTGCGGCCCGTGCTCGCCACCGGCGACAGCGAGGCCGCGGCCCGGTCCGTCGCCGCGGAGCTGGGCATCGACGAGGTGCACGCCCGGATGACCCCCGAGGGCAAGGCCGAGCTCGTCCGCGAGCTGCGGGCCAAGGGCCACCGGGTCGCGGTCATCGGCGACGGGGTCAACGACACCGCCGCGCTGGCCGGCGCCGACCTCGGCATCGCCATGGGCAGCGGCACCGACGCGGCCATCGGCGCGGCCGACGTGACGCTGGTGCGCGAGGACATGGGCGCCCTGGCCGACGCGGTGCGCCTGGCCCGGCGCACCTCGGTGACCGTACGCTCCAACCTGGCCTGGGCCTTCGGCTACAACATGGTCACCGTGCCGCTGGCCGCCGTCGGGCTGCTCAGCCCGATGGTCGCGGCGGCCGCGATGTCCGCCAGCTCCGTCCTCGTCGTGGGCAACAGCCTGCGCCTGCGCGGCTGGCAGCCGGCGCCGGCCCGGCGCACCCCCGCCCGCGCCGGATCCGGCCGCCGAGGCACCGCTCCCGTTCCCGGAAAGGCCGCGCGATGAAGGACTCCGCGATGAAGGATTCCCTGCTCCGCTCCGCCAAGGCGGCGCTCGTGCCCGCCGTAGCCTGCGCCGTGACCCTCGGCGGGCTCGGCGCCTGGACCGCCTCGGGCGCCGCGGGGCGCCCGGCCGAGGTGTCGGTCGAGGACGCGCGCGTCCTCGTCCCGTTCGGCACCGACGACACGGCCGCGTTCGTGCGGATCCGCAACGACGGCGACGGCGCCGACGCCCTGCTCTCCGTCGAGGCCCCGACGGCGGGCCGCGCCATGCTGAGCCGGACGGTGACCAAGCAGGGCGCGGGCAAGATGTCGATGATCTCCTCGGTGGACGTGCCCGCCAACGGCACGGTGGAGATGTCGCCGCACGACACCGACATCATGATCTCCGCCCCGCCGCGGCTGCGGGCCGGCGAGCGCCTCCCGCTCGTCCTGAAGTTCCGCGAGAGCGGCACCATCAGGACGGAAGCGGTGGCGGGTCCCGGCGGGCAGCGCGGCGCTGCCCCGCAAGTGATCATGCGCAAGGGGCCGCGGGGGATCCTCCCCCGCGGCCCCTTCGCCGTCGGCGCGACCGCCGGCGCGAGCTCAGCCGGCGAGCGCCGGCACCCGTGCCAGGGCCTCCCGCTCGGCCGTCTCCAACTGGCCGATCAGCGACTCACGGGCGCGCGCCACGCGCGAGCGCACCGTGCCGACCGGGCAGCCCGCCACCAGCGCGGCCTCCGCGTAGGGCAGGCCCAGCAGCTGCGTGAGCACGAACGCCTCGCGGCGCTCGCAGGGCAGCCGGTCCAGCAGCTGCGACAGGGCCACGCCCTCGTCGAAGCCCGGGAGCTCGGCACGTTGGGTCCGCTCGGCGGCCGACTGCCAGTCGTCCGTGTCCGACAGCCGCGGCCGGGCCGCGAGGAACCGCAGCCGGTCCACGACCGTACGGCGGGCGATGGACAGCAGCCAGGTGCGGGCCGATGAGCGCCCCTCGAAGCGCGGCAGGGACCGCAGGGCGCGCAGATACGTCTCCTGGAGGAGGTCGTCGGCGCCCTGCGGGTCGCCGCTCAGCCGGGCCACGTACCGCCGGACGTCGCTCTGGGTGGCGCGGATGAAGCGCTCGACGGCATCGGCGTCCCCGCCGCGCGCGGCCAGCGCCCAGGCGGTCACGGTCTCGTCGTCACGCACGACGGCCTCCCGCACGGGGGCCGGTGCACCCGGGCGCACCGGCCCCGGGGACGATGGCGGGGTGCATTGCAGTGACGTACGGAGCGCCGTGTCCGCCCGCATCGACGGCGAGGAGCCGCCGCCGGGCGTCCGCGCCGCGGCGGTGGAGACGCATCTGCGGGGCTGTCCCGAGTGCGGCCGGTGGGGCGAGCGGGCCCGCCGGCTGAAGGCGCTGGCCGCGGTGCTCGACCTCGGCTGAGCCGGCCGGCCGGCTCGCCGTCGGGTCCGCCGGCCTGTTCGCCGTCGGGGGGACGTGCCGTCGCGGCACGCGAGGAGTGCGGGCAGGGGTCATTGCCCGGGGTCCTTCCTGGAATCCGGGCGCGCGACCGCGCATGGCGGCGGGGCACCCGGTGACGTCGTGAGCCTGTCCGGTCGCCGTCGTGCCGGGTACGCCGGGCTCCCGGTCCGGCGGACGGACCGGTCGGGTGCGGCGGGCTCAGCAGCAGACGGCGCGTACGGCCGGTGGACCCCGTGTGACCAGGACGTGCGCGTACAGCAGCTGCCGCAGCCGGTGCGCGGCGCGGGCCAGGCCGGCGCGGACGCGCGGCGGCCCGGGGGTGGGCAGCGGCCCGCCGAGCAGGACGAGCAGCGGGGCGACGAGCCGGGCGCACGCGGCCCGGCCGACGCGGAAGACGGCCTGTTCGCCGCCCGACAGCCAGATGCCCAGGACGAGCGCGGCGAGGAGGTGCGCGGACCACATGCCGACGGCGCCGTGGGTGCCGTGCATGCCCATCATGTCCATCGGCATGTCCATCGGCATGCTCTCCGACCCGGACATGCCCGGCATGCCGGAGTGGCCGGACATGCCGGCGTCCGCCACGGGCGACGACCCGCACACCCACGCGGAGCGGAGGGCCGGTCCGGGCGCCGACGCCGTGGAGGCGGCCCCCGCGAGGGACACGTTCTGCGCCAGGGTGAAGAAGAAGTGCAGGCCCGTCTGCGCGCCCACGGTGGCCAGTGTCACCAGCAGCGGCCCGCGTTCACGGCCCGCGAGGAACCACGCGCAGCCGCCCGTTCCGGACAGCGCGGCGGCCACGGCCCACCAGGGGACGTCCGTCCCGGACATGAGCGCGTGGCCCAGGGCGGCGAGCAGCACGCAGACGGCCGCGAACACGGCGGCTCGCATCGTCCGCGGTACCTGCCCCGCCTGCTGTCCTGCACTCATGACGTGCACATCGTTGCACCCGCTCCGCGGGACGCAACGGCGGGGTGCGGGTCATCGCCCGTACGGCCCCGTCCGTACCACGTGCGCGCGGGGGGCGCGGCTCCGCTTCACGCCGTCCGCCCGGCGGCGTGAAGCGGCGGGCCGCCGGCTCGGGGGGAAGACCGGGGACCCGGTCCCGTCGCGCCAATGGGACTCGCGATGCTCAGTCTTCCGGGGGCGCGGGGCGGACGGAAGCGTGTGCGGGGCGCGGCCGCGGGTGCGCGGAGCACACCCCGTGTGAAGCCGCGCGTTCCGTTTCGCGCCGCACCCGGTCGCACCCGGCGAGCTCTCCCGCCCGGCCAGAAATGATCGATCATCGATCGCTACTCGCCAGTAACCATTGACCCGACCACTCCCCGCCTCCTAGCGTCGTAGGGACGGAAGTTTTGTTCCGCGAGACGGAACATCAGGACGGCCCGGCCACCCGCACCGGGCAACGCGAAAGGGGATAACGGTGTCCCAACTCGACCAGCTGCCCGACCAGGACCCGGCGGAGACCGCCGAGTGGCTGGAGTCCCTGGACTCCGCCGCCCGGACCGGCGGCCCGCACCGCGCCGCCCACCTGCTGCGACGGATGGCCGACCGCGCCGGGCACCTCGGGGCGGACCTCCCGCCGCTCCTGGAGACCCCCTACGTCAACACCGTCCCGACCGCCGAGGAGCCCGCCTACCCGGGCGACGAGGAGCTGGACCGCCGCATCACCGCCTGGAACCGCTGGAACGCCGCCGCCATGGTCACCCGCGGCAACCGGCGCGCCGGCCTCGGCGGCCACATCGCCACCTTCGCCTCGGCCGCCTGGCTCTACGAGACCGGCTTCCAGCACTTCTTCCGCGGCAAGGAGGCCGACGGCAGCGGCGACCAGCTCTACGTCCAGGGCCACGCCTCCCCCGGCGTCTACGCCCGCGCCTTCCTGGAGGGCCGGATCGACGAGGCCCGGCTGGACCGCTTCCGCCAGGAGGCCGGCGGCGACGGCCTGCCCTCCTACCCGCACCCGCGACGGCTGCCCTGGCTGTGGGAGTTCCCCACCGTCTCCATGGGCCTGGGTCCGCTCTCCGCGATCTACCAGGCGCGCTTCAACCGCTACCTGGAGCACCGCGGCATCAAGGACACCTCGCGCTCCCGGGTGTGGGCCTTCCTCGGCGACGGCGAGATGGACGAGCCGGAGTCGACCGCCGCCCTCGCGCTCGCCGCCCGCGAACGCCTGGACAATCTCACCTTCGTCGTCAACTGCAACCTCCAGCGCCTCGACGGCCCCGTCCGCCCCAACTTCAAGATCGTGCAGGAGTTGGAGGCCCAGTTCCGCGCCGCGGGCTGGCACGTGGTGAAGTCCCTCTGGGGCTCGGCCTGGGACCCGGTCCTCGCCCGCGACACCGACGGCGCGCTGGTGCGCCGGCTGCGCGAGGTGCCCGACGCCCAGTTCCAGACGTACGCCACCCGCGACGCCGGCTACGTCCGCGACCACTTCTTCGGCGCGGACCCCCGCCCTGCGCGCCCTCGGCGCCGGTCTCGGCGACGCCGAGCTGCTGGAGCTGTTCCGCACCTCGCGCGCCGGCCACGAGCCCCGCAAGGTGCACGCCGCCTACCGGGCCGCCGTCGAGCACCGGGGCGCGCCGACCGTCGTCCTGGTGCAGACCGTCAAGGGGCACACCCTGGGCCCCGGCTTCGAGTCCCGCAACGCCAACCACCAGATGAAGAAGCTCACCGGCAAGGAGTTCCGCGTGATGCGGGACCTGCTGGAGCTGCCGATCCCCGACCGCGCGCTCGACGACGACCTCGTGCCGTACGCGCACCCCGGCGAGGACTCCCCCGAGGTCCGCTACCTGCGCGAGCGCCGCGCGGCCCTCGGCGGCCCGGCCCCCGCCCGCAAGGTCGTCCCCAGGCCCCTCCCGCCGCCGTCCGCGAAGCCCTTCGAGGCGCTCCACAAGGGCTCCGGCACCCAGGAGATCGCCACCACCATGGCGTTCGTCCGGCTGGTCAAGGACCTGCTGCGGGACAAGGAGACCGGCCGGCGCTGGGTCCCCGTCGTCCCCGACGAGGCCCGCACCTTCGGCATGGAGTCCCTCTTCCCACCGCCGGCCTCTACTCCCCCGCCGGGCAGACCTACGACCCGGTCGACCGCGACCAACTCCTCTACTACAAGGAGGCGAAGGACGGTCAGATCCTCAACGAGGGGATCACGGAGGCGGGTTCACTGGCCTCCTTCACCGCCGCCGCGACGTCGTACGCGACCCACGGCGAGCCGATGATCCCGTTCTACATCTTCTACTCGATGTTCGGCTGGCAGCGCACGGCCGACCAGTTCTGGGCGCTCGCCGACCAGTTGGGACGCGGCTTCGTCATCGGCGCGACCGCCGGGCGCACCACCATGACCGGCGAGGGCCTCCAGCACGCCGACGGCCACTCCCACCTGATCGCCTCCACCAACCCGGCGGCGATCGGCTACGACCCGGCGTTCGCGTACGAGGTCGCGGTGATCGTCCGCGAGGGCCTGCGGCGGATGTACGGCCCGGAGGCCGAGGACGTCTTCTACTACCTGACCGTCTACAACGAGCCCAAGGTCCAGCCCGCCATGCCGCCCGGCGTGGAGGAGGGCATCCTCAAGGGCCTCTACCGCTACCGCGAGGCCGCCGCCGGCCTGCCGTCCGACGCCCCGCGCCTCCAACTCCTCTCCTCCGGCACGGCCGTCCACTGGGCCCTGGACGCCCAGCGGCTGCTGGCCGACGACTGGGGCGTGGCCGCCGACGTCTGGTCCGCGCCGTCCTGGACGGAGCTGCGCCGTGACGCGCTGGCCTGCGACGCGGCCCGGCTGCGCGGCGAGGACCGCGTCCCCTACGTGACGCGCGCCCTGCACGGCGCGCCCGGCCCGGTCGTGGCGGTCAGCGACTGGATGCGCGCGGTGCCGGACCAGATCGCCCCCTGGGTCGAGCAGGACTGGACGTCGCTGGGCACGGACGGCTTCGGCCTCTCCGACACCCGCGAGGCGGCCCGCCGGCACTTCGGCGTCGATCCGCGGTCGGTGACGGTGGCCGCGCTGGCGGCGCTGGCCCGCCGCGGGGAGGTGAAGCCGGAGACGGTCCGCGAGGCGACGGCCCGTTACGCCCTGGACCTCTGAGGCGACTTCCGGGCCTTGCGCCGCGGGATCCACGCCGCGCTGTCCTTGTCCCCGATGTACCGGCCGAGGGCGCCCTTGATCACGGAGAGGGCGGCGGGCAGCGCGGCGATGGCGGCGGCCTTGAGAGCGGACACGCTCGTCAGGTCGAAGCCGTCGGCCAGCAACAGGCCGATGAAGGTGGTCAGATAGGCGGCGATGGTCCGCTCGGCGATGTCGACGAGCACCTTCTGTTCATGGGTCCCCCGCTTCCGTGCGTTCGGCGAGTACTGACGTGTACTGATGACGCGTCTGATGACGTGTACTGATGTGTAACACCACACTCACGGGGCCTACGGCAAGCGGTCCCTGGGTAGCGTCCAGCCGTCGCCGCCCGCGACGGAGCGGGTGGCCGTGTGCGAGGAGGCACGCCCATGACCCGCTATGCGTCCCCCGGCTCCCCCGATGCCGTCGTCTCGTACCGCCCGCGCTACGACCACTGGATCGGGGGCGAGTACGTACCCCCGGCGCGCGGCCGCTACTTCGACAACCCGACCCCGGTGAACGGCGAATCCTTCACCGAGGTCGCCCCGCGGCACGGCCGAGGACGTCGAACGCGCCCTGGACGCCGCCCATGCCGCGGCCCCCGGCTGGGCCCGCACCTCCCCCGCGGACCGGTCCGCCGTCCTCCTCCGCATCGCCGACCGCATGGAGGAACACCTCGAAGCCCTCGCCGTCGCCGAGTCCTGGGAGAACGGCAAACCGATACGCGAGGCCCTGGCCGCCGACATCCCCCTGGCCATCGACCACTTCCGCTACTTCGCCGGTGCGTTACGCGCCCAGGAGGGCAGCCTCTCCGAGATCGACGAGGACACCATCGCCTACCACTTCCACGAACCGCTGGGCGTCGTCGCCCAGATCATCCCCTGGAACTTCCCGCTCCTCATGGCCGCCTGGAAGCTCGCCCCGGCGCTCGCGGCGGGCAACGCGGTCGTCCTCAAACCCGCCGAGCAGACCCCGGCGTCGATCCACATCTGGCTGGATCTGGTCGCCGACCTGATCCCGCCGGGCGTGGTCAACGTCGTCAACGGCTTCGGCGTCGAAGCCGGCAAGCCTCTCGCCTCCTCCCCCCGCGTCGCGAAGATCGCCTTCACCGGCGAGACCACGACCGGCCGCCTGATCATGCAGTACGCCTCCGAGAACCTGCGCCCGGTCACCCTCGAACTCGGCGGCAAGAGCCCCAACATCTTCTTCGACGACGTCTCGGCCGACGACGACGACTTCCTCGACAAGGCCCTCGAAGGCTTCACCATGTTCGCCTCGAACCAGGCGAGGTCTGCACCTGTCCCTCCCGCGCCCGTGATCCAGCGCGGCCACTACGCCGACTTCCTCGCCCGCCGCCGTCGACCGCACCGAGGCGATCGTCCCCTGGCCACCGCCCTCGACACCGCCACGATGATCGCGCCCAGGCCTCAAACGACCAGCTGGAGAAGGTCCTCTCCTACCTCGACATCGGCCGCAAGGAAGGCGCCCGCATCCTCACCGGCGGCCACCGCGCCGACCCGGCGGCGAACTCAGGGCGGCTACTACGTCGAGCCCACCATCTTCGAGGGCACCAACCGCATGCGCGTCTTCCAGGAGGAGATCTTCGGCCGGTCGCCGCCGTCACCTCCTTCACCGACCTCGACGAGGCCGTCACCCTCGCCAACGACACCCTCTACGGCCTGGGCGCCGGCGTCTGGACCCGCAACGGCACCACCGCCTACCGCGCCGGCCGCGCCATCCAGGCGGGCCGCGTCTGGACCAACTGCTACCACCAGTACCCGGCCCACGCCGCCTTCGGCGGCTACAAGCAGTCGGGCATCGGGAGGGAGGGGCACAAGATGATGCTTGGACCACTATCAGCAGACGAAGAATCTGCTGGTGTCGTACTCGGCGAAGAAGCTGGGCTTCTTCTAGGGCAGTTGGGAGGGCCGATGGCCTGCGCGGATGCGCGTCATCGGCCCTCCGGCGGGGGGAAGGCGGTCCATTCGTCGTGCATCTCGACGAGGACGGCGGTGGTGAGCCGTTCGAGGGCGTCGGGGTTGGGGAAGAACTGGACGCCGTCGGTGCGGCGTTTGATCTCGCGGTTGAGTCGTTCCAGCGGTTGGTCGACTGGATCTTCTTCCAGTGCCTTCCGGGAAGTCCGCGAAGGCGGTCAGGTCCTCCTTGGCTTCCAGGAGCATGCCTCTGACCTTGGGAACTGCCGGGCGAGCGTGTCGGCGACGGTATCCCGGCCGGGCACGGACCAGCTCGGCGGTGGGCTGGGCGAAGATGGTGCGGATCGTCGCGGCGGCCAGCTCGCCGGAGTCCTTGGGGATCACCGCGAACGTGTTGCGCAGGAAAGGAACGCGGCATCGCTGATAGCCGGCGCCGAGCATGACCTTGCGGACGGCTTTGACCAGGCCGCTGTGGTGGTCGGCGATGACCGGGCGGACTCGGTCAGGACCCGCTCCGCGCAGCGAGCGCGGGAACTGGGGCCAGAACACCTCGGTCTCGCTGTCGTCGACCATGAGTCCGAGGGCTTCGCGGCCGCCGTCCTCGGTGATGCCGGTGGCTATCACGAGGGCCTGGGACACGAGCTGGTGCTGGACGCGGGCCTTGCAGTAGGTCGCGTCCAGGTAGATGCAGGGGAAGCGGGTGTGGTCCAGGGGCCGGGTGCGGAAGACGGTCAGCTCCGCGTCGAGGTCCTGGCAGATGCGGGAGACCTCGGACCTGGAGATTCCGGTGTCGCCGCCCAGTGCTTCGACCAGGTCGTCCACGCTGCGGGTGGACGCGCCGTGCACGTATGCCTCCATGATCACGGCGTAGAGGGCCTGGCCGATGCGGCGCCGGCGTTCCAGCAGGCTCGGGAGGAAGCTGACGGTGCGGACCTTGGGGATCGCCAGGTCCAGGTCCCCGGCCTGCGTCGTGAGCGCCTTCTCGCGGTGCCCGTTGCGCCAGGTCGTGCGGGTCTCGGCGTGTTCACCGGGCTCGGCGCCGATGTGGGCGGTGGCCTCGGCCTCGATGGGTTCCTGCAGGATCCGCCGGGCCGGAACCCGGACCAACTCGATTCCGTCCGCCGTACGCAGTGACTCCATCGGCCGGAGTAGGTCATGCTGGGACAAGCATCGCGTCGCTTCTCAACGAGCGTCACTGCTCGCAGAGTTGCGCGATGGCCGCCCCATGACCAGGGGCTATGCGAGATCGCCGCTGCACCACTCAGCGCGGCACCGTCCGCTCAGCTCTTCCGCCTCACCCAGGACACAGAATTCGTTGCCTCCGGGTCGAGGAGGGTCACCCAGTGCTGCGCGTCCTGCACGGTGCCGGCGCGCCGGGCACCGAGGGCGAGCAGCCGGGCGACCTCGGCCTCCTGGTCGTCGGGGCGGAAGTCGGGGTGGAGCCGGTTCTTCGACGTCTTGCCCTCGGGGACAGGCACGAAGAGCAGCCCCGGCATCCGGTCCGGCTCGGGCCGGATCTCGATGATCTCCTCGGATTCGTCGACCACTACCCAGCCGAGAGCCTCGGCCCACCAGCGCCGAGGGCGATGGGGTCGGAGGAGTCGACGATGATCTGTTCCCATTCGAGTGCCATGGGCGTGAGCATAAACAGGGTCGGCCGGCTGCCAGGGCTGGGGGTGACTGCCGTCGACCGCCGGTCCGGTGTGCGGATCCCCCAGAGCGGTGTAGTGGCGCGATGTGGTAGCAGCAAGTCGCGAGAAGTGGATCACGGCTACACCACTCCAGCGGACACCACCGAAGCGCCGGCAGCCGCAACATCCCCCCTCCCCCATCGGCCCCGCGGCGGAGGAAGCCATGGCGCTGCTCTCGGCGCGGCCGCCCGGGCAGTCCGGGCACCGGCCTTCCCGTGCGATTTTCTCGACCAGTTCCTTGCGCAGGGGGATCGCCCCGTCGTTTCGCGCCCGCGCTGTCCCGCGGAAGCAGCCCGAGCACTCGACGTCAGCCGATTCCGCGCCGTTCGGCGCCAAGGGTGCGGCTGCGGCGCGGCAGTTGGCGAAGCCCGGTTCTGGACCTACAGGTCAAGAAAGATGCCAGTGTTCCGGTCATGGCAAGGCCCAAGCAGTTCGACCCGGAGATCGCCGTCGACCAGGCCATGGAGGTGTTCTGGCGGAAGGGGTACGCCACCCACCCCCCAGGACCTGGTGGACGCGCTCGGCATCGGCAAAGGCAGCTCTACAACACCTTTGGCAGCAAGCACTCTCTCTTCGAGCAAGCACTCCGCCGCTATCGCGACAGCCAGGCCCTCGCTCTCGTGGAGATGCTCGAGGAGTCCGGTCCGGTCAAGGCGCGCCTCCGCAAGGCGCTGGGCTTCCTCGCCGAGATGGACCTCGCCGACCCGGATCGCCGCGGCTGGCATGGCGGTGAACACGGCGGCGGAACTCGCGGGGGGGCGACGCGACGGCCACCGAACTCGTCCGCCGCATGTTTGCGACCGCACCGAGGGCGCCTTCCGGGCGCTGGTCGAGGAGGGTCAGCGGGCGGGGGAAATCACGCCCGGGCGCGACCCCGCCGCGCTGGGGAGTCTTCTGCTGAACACCGTCCGTGGGCATGCGGCTCATGGCGCGCGTGGCCGAAGGGCCGGACCGGCACGACCGGGTGATCGGACGCAGTGCTCGGACTCCCTCTGAACCCGGGCCGCGACGACCGGCCGAATCCGGGGCCGTCACCGGCGCCAGCCGAGGCATCGGGCTGGCCACCGTCCCGGTCGCTGATCGCCGAGGGCGTCCACGTCATGGGAGCCGCCCGCACCATCACGCCCGAGTTGAAGGAAACCGGAGCGCTCACGGTGCCGGCGGACCTGAGCACCGCCGACGGCGTCGCCGCCCTCATGGACAGCGCCCTTGCGGAACTCGGCGGCATCGATCTGCTGGTGAACAACGTCGGAGCCGGGGACGACGTGGAGCCCGCCGGCTTCCTCGACACCGACGACACCCGATGGACCCGCATCTTCGACCTCAACCTGCTCAGCGCGGTCCGCGCCACCCGCGCGGCACTGCCCAGCCTGATCGAGCGCCGCGGAGCAATCGTCAACGTCTCGTCCATCAACTCCCGGCTGCCCGCCGCCGGTCCGGTCGCCTACAGCGCGGCCAAGGCGGCCCTCGCCGCACTCGGGAAGTCCCTGGCCGAGGAATTCGGCCCTCGGGGAGTGCGCGTCAATACCGTCTCCCCCGGGGTCGTTCGCACAACCATCTGGGAGGACCCCGACGGCTTCGGCGGCAAGGTGGCAACCGGGGCCGGGGCCGAACACAGCGCATTCCTCCAGCAGATACCGGAGGCTTTCAACATCACCACCGGACGCATCACCGAACCACAGGAGGTTGCCGCCTTGATCACGTTCCTTCTCTCCGACCTGGCCGGCAACATCACCGGTGCCGACTACATCATCGACGGCGGCACGATCAAGACCCTCTGACCACTCGTCCTGGTCGAACTCGGTACCGGCCACTACCGGGTTGACCCGGTGAATACCGAACCCGACCGCCTCACGTCTCTCCGCACGCGATCACTTCGCGGCAGGGTTGTTCAGTCGTTGAGTAGAGGGCTGTGCCGTTCGGTGAGTGGGCCGACGCCGAGGTCCTCACGCATGAGCTTGCGCATTTTGGCGGCTGCTCTGCCGCGTTCCTCCCAGCGGGCGCGATCCTCCGGACTGCTCACAGCAGTACCGTCGATGTAGCCGTCGCATATGCGTCGCAGGCAGTGGAACACGCTGTTGGAGGCCTTGACCACGGGTTGGGGCGCGATGAGCCACATCCGTTCCGATGCCACGGCTATGCCCGAATCCCGAAACGCTTCGCGCAGCGCAAGCGCCCGCTCGTCGTCGGAAGGGTGCTCCCGCTCGCCCAGGGCCCGCAGGGTCTCGCCGAGGACCTTCACGGTGGTGGTGTACTGCGTGTAGATGTCGAGCCGCAGCCGAAGAGCTTCTTTGACGTCCTCGTGCTTCCAGCGATTCCGATCGGCGACGAGAGTGGCGACGATGCCGATCGCGGCCCGGACAGGGTGGAGAGCAGTGGCAACCAGTCCATGCGGGCCAGCTTGGACCATCCCGTAACGGTGGCACCAGGTACCGCTCCGGCACCGGGGACAGTTCCGCCGGAAGGGGACGTTTATCGGTGGTGAACGGCGTGCTGGAACGTTCGTCGCGGCGCGAGACACGGTCCGCGCCGCCCACGGACGACCGAAACGAGGAAACAGCCATGCGTACCTCCGCACGCTTCGCGGCACTGGCCGCGGTGACCGCCATCGGGTTCGGCGCGATCGCCACCAGGCACCGGCCCGAGGCCGGCGCCCAGGCGGCCCGCAGCACCACGTCCGTCTGCACAACGGGACCGGGTGCACGCTGACGCGCACCGACTTCGGCCTGGACCACGCATCTGGTCGCAGGGCCAGGAGCCCCCCTACCAGCTCGGCAAACACACGGCGACGCCGACTTCCAGTCGGAGAGCAACGGCTTCATGACCGGCACCGAGGGTCATGTGACCTTCCAGACGTCCAACTGCGAGGAGGTTTCCGCAACGGCGGACCGTCCGGCTGCACTGGGACAACCCGTTCTCCGGGTCCAACAAATATGACACCACGGCACAGACAACACCTTCCGCACCACTCGTGACGGTGGTGGCGGCGACAACGCCTACACGGTGTGGAATATCTACCACGGTTGAGTGTATCTGCACGACAA
>NZ_BAAAXZ010000094.1:0-31496 GCF_039535865.1 Streptomyces thioluteus | reverse complement strand
GCCGGCGTGCTTGGAGTCGTCGCGTCCGTCAGCTTCTGACCCCCGGGTGGCTTGCACGTACTCCGCGCAGATCCAGTCGTTGCGGATCAGGCAGTTGCCACAGGGGGGGGCTACCCGCCATCTGCGCTCACCTCCCCTGAGTCCTTCACCACCGACGGTTACCAGCGACCCTAACCCCTGGCCACTGACGATCGCCCGTGGGCGACACACACCTGTCACCCGGGGGGGGACCGCAGCAATGGACCGACGTGATCGTTCGAGCACGTGACCAAACGCTGGGCGCGACGGCACGACGCGGTGGACGATCTGTCCTTCGAGTGGCCGATAGGCAGATCGTCACCGGTACGTCGGGCCCTCGGGGCTTGGCGGCAGATACAACGCAACAGGAAGATGTCAATGACCGGCCGTCGAGGGTAGACCGACGAGCGGGGCCGGATCACTGCTGACGGCGAGGACCATCCGGGCGCTGACGACCTGTCGCCCCTTCGCCGCCGCATCGGCTATGTGATCCAGCAGGGTCGGGCTCGTTCCCGCACCGGACCTGGCGTGCTCGACAACACCGCGACCGGGACCCGCACCTGCTCGGCTGGCCGCGCAAGAAGGCCCGGGCCCGTGGGTCCGCGGGATTCTGCTGAGGCTGGTCGGGGCTCGAGCCGTCCGTCCCGACGGCGACCCGGTGCTACCCCAGACCAGCTCTCCGGCTGGCAGCAGCCAGCGCGTCGTGGTCCGGTCGCCGGGCCGCCGAGTCGCCCGCCGACCCGCCGGTGCTCCTGATGGACGAACCCGTTTTTCGCGCCGTGGGACCCGGTGGTTCCGCGCGCACCGTGCAGAAACGAGTTCCTGCGGCTCCGCCATTCCCCGAGGTGCGCAGGACGTGGTGCTCTTCGTCACGGCTCACGACCATCGAGGAGGCGGTCCGGCTCGGGAGACCGGTCGCGGCTAACGGGCACGGGCGCATCGAGCAGTTCGACGACGCGCCGGACGGCGGTGCTGGGCACGGGGAGGGGGAAGGGGCCGGCCGACAGGGCCGTACGTCCGCCGACTTCGTCGGCGCCGTCCGCGGTCTGAAGCGGCTGTCCGGTGGTCACCCCGATCGAGCGGAGCGAACCGAGGAGCTCGCCGGCCCGTCGTGGCCACCTGGACGACCCGCTCTGGGTCCCCGTCGTGCTTGGAGCGGCCTGGCCACACTGGACGGGGCGAAGTGTGCGGGCGGGGCGGTCGTCCTCGACGACGCGGACCGGCTGCACGGCTGGGTCGCGGCGGACGCGGTCGTCGCCCGCGCGGGCGCGTCGGGCACGGTCCGCGACCGGCCCGGCGCATGGACGCGTGGCTTCCGCTCGGGGCGCCGCTGAAGCAGGCGTTCAGGCACGATGCTGCAGCACGACGCGGGGTGGATCGCCGTGCTGGACGGGGAGCGGGCGGACCATTTCTCGGCGTCCTGACCCCGGCGAGCCTGCACGAGCGCTGCGCCGCTCGATCGGCGGCGGACGCGCAGGTTCGGACCGCGCGGACGTGGACGCTACGGGGACGGTGCCCGCCCACTGAGGCCCGCCCCGGCCCGCCCTTTCACCGTTTCCCGCAGGGGCTGGCGTCCCCTTCGCTCCACCGGGGGATGCGCCCCTGGCCCCCTGCCCGGTGCCCCGCCCGGACCCCACAACCGCGCTCCGCGCGTTGTCCTCAAACGCCGGACGGGCTGATTGAGCCCGTGCGTGGGGTGATGTTGCCGGTGATCCGAGGACAGCACCCGAGGGCACTTTCGGAGGCCCGGGCAGGCCCAGCGGCGAAACCCCGTTCGGCCACAGGAGCGACGCCGACGTGGGGAGGAGCGATACCGGCCGGGGGCCCCAGGGTGCGAAGGCCCCCGGTGGTGTGCAGGGGCGAAGCCCCGCCCACCGCGCGGAGCGCGTGTCCGGCGCGCACCGCGTCGCCAACGGGGTCGCGCAGGGGCGCAGCCCCTGCGCAAACGGGATTAGGGCGGGGCGGGGAGAAAACCCCTACGCCCGCCGACCCCGTGGGCGGCGTCGTCCCCTCGTCCTCGTCCTCCGGCAACTTGCACACCCGCTCCATGAAGAACGCCGCCGCGACCACACACACGCCCCCGCCCAGCACCCAGACGCCCGCCGCGTAGATCGCCTGCTCCCGCCGCGCGTCCGACTCCACGCCGTCGAGCAGCAGGAAGAACGCCCACGCCGCCGTACGCGCCGGAGACGAGGGCCGCCACCAGGGGCGCTCGCCTGGCCGAAGACCACCGCGCGGGCCGCGAGGCAGCGGGTCGACGCCCTTCGCGCCGGGGGCCGCGGTCGCGCTGGGCCCG
This sequence comes from Streptomyces thioluteus, assembly GCF_039535865.1. Classification (NCBI taxonomy): domain Bacteria; kingdom Bacillati; phylum Actinomycetota; class Actinomycetes; order Kitasatosporales; family Streptomycetaceae; genus Streptomyces; species Streptomyces thioluteus. The sequence continues at coordinate 29,182 of NZ_BAAAXZ010000094.1, read as the reverse complement.
CAGCCGGGCCGGACTCGAGATCGCGGTCGCGAAGAGCACGACGGCGATGACGGCGAGGACGATCGGCGCGGCCACGGGGACGCTCGGCAGCGTGCCGAAGGCGTTCCCAGTCGGGCACCGGCCCACGAGAGCACGCCGGCGCGGGCGGGCGACACAGCCCGAGCAGCACCCCGATCCGAAGTTGCTTCACCGAGCCGTCGCCCCTCATCGTCATCGCGTCGTCATCCCGTGATCCTGTCCGTCTTCCCGTCGTCCTGCCGTCCCAACGCCTATTCGGGCAGCCGGAGTTCCAGGTCCGTCCGGACCGCACGCCGGCCCGGTCGAGTCCGGCCAGCAGCTCGGCGACCGGACCACGTCCCGGAACAACTGCCTCCGGATCCACGTCGTACCACGGAACCAGCACGAAGGCACGCTCGTGCGCGCGCGGGTGCGGCAGGGTGAGCCGCGGGTCGTCGGAGACCACGTCCTGGTAGTGTGACGATGTCTACGACGTCGATCGTCCGCGGGCCCCAGCGCTCGTCGCGCACCCGCTCGAACGCCTCCTCGATCGCATGGCCGCGCTCCAGCAGCGAGGCCGGCGGCAGCGTGGTCTTCACCAGCACCACCGCGTTGAAGTACGCGGGGCTGGGAACCCGGCTCCACGCCCCAGGGGTCCGTCTCGTAGACCGGGGAGACCGCCTTGACCCCGCACGCCCGGGGTGTCCTCCAGGGCGTCGACGGCCACCCTGGAGCGTCTCCAGGCGGTTTGCCCAGGGTGCCTGCCGAGGGACAGCACGGCCCACTGCGGATTGCTCCAGCGTCACATCGGCGGCGTCCACCTGCTCCGTCACGGAGGAGGGGCACCGGCTGCACGGTCGGGTCGCTGTGCTGCTCATACTCGGCTCCGGGTGATGGTGACGGTCACGTCGTCGAAGGGGACGGTGATCGGGGCGTCCGGCTTGTGCACGACGACGACCTCGACCTCCCCGGACGGGCGTCCGTGCTTGAGGCACTGCTGGGCGATCCGCTCGGCAGGGTCTCGATGAGGTCGACCGGCTCGCCCTCCATCGACGGCCACGACCTCCTCGGCCCACCACGCCGTAGTGCACGGTCTTCGTGAGGTCGGTCGGAGGCCGCGGCGGGCCGGGTGTCCAGGCTCAGCACGAGGTCCACGATGAAGGTCTGGCCCTCCTCGCGTTCTCGGTGGAACACCCCGTGTGGTGCCCACGAGCCTTCAGGCCGGCGCAGCGCGACACGGTCCCACACGAATCACTCCTGCTGGTCGTCGATGGGGCACCGCCCACGCCGGGGCGGCGGCGGAGGAACGAACTCCGCCCCCGGCCTTCGACCGGGATGCCCAACGTCGAATCTACCTGCGGGCACCGACAGAGCCCGTCCGCGGGTGCCCGTGCCGGTGATCCGCCGGGCGACCGGCCACCGGTGCCGCCGGCCCCGCCCGGGGCCGTCCGACCGGTGTACGTGCACCCATACCCGCCCCCGCGAGCGGCTCGAACGAAGTGGCCACGAAACCGTCACGCCGTGGCGTCCCGGACCCCCGTCCAGGCCTCCGGGCCCTCTCGCGCTCGTACTCCTCGTCCTCCCGGCCGGCCAGCACGGGCGAGCCGTGGTGCGACCACACCTTCCACTCCGAGCCCACCCGGCGGAAGGTGTTGGTCGCCACGACGAGCTGGCCGACCAGCGGCCCCAGCTCGCCCTCGGCCTCCGCCGGGGCGCTGCTGAGGATGTTCTCGGTGCAGGTCACCAGGGCGGTGTCACCGGCCACGACACCTCGACGTCGGTCAGGAAGAACTGGATGTAGTCGGTGCTCGCCATGATCAGCGCATACGAACGGAGCACCTCGTTCCAGGCGCGCGGAGCACCGGCCAGCCCGGGTGTACGCACGAGACCTCGGTACCGGGGTCGTCCAGACCACAGCCGCGCTCATGGCCTCCGTGTCGCCGCCGCTCCACCGCCTCGTAGAGCGCCGTGTTGGCCCGCTCGACCAGCTCGGCCGTCCTGGGGGTCGTCCCTCGGGGGGAGGACCGCCCCGCTCACCACCGCCTCCTCACCGGCGGTGGCCGCTCGACGGCGCGCACCACGCGGACCGCGTCCGCGCGCTCGCGCGCCGCCACCTCGTGCACGCGCACCGCCCACGCGCCCTCGCGCGCGCCGCCGAGCGCCGTGACGGCGGCCGTGGCCGCGTCCCGCTCGCGGGCCGGCGGCGGGGCCCCCGTCCTCGTGGGCGAGCACCCGGCCCAGGAAGCGCTTGCGGGAGGCCGCCACCAGCAGCGGCAGCCCCAGTTCGGACCGGAGCCGACCGAGCCGCGCGACCAGCTCCAGGTCGTGCTGGGCGCGTTCTTCGCGAAGGCCCAGGCCGGGGTGCCACGACGAGCCGGTCGGGCTCGACACCGCCCGCGACCACCGCGTCCACCCGTCGCCTCGCCCAGCTCGTCGACGACCTCGCCGGTGACGTCCGAGTAGACCGCGCCGGCTGTTCATGTCCTCGCTGAAACCGCGCCAGTGCATCACCACGAACGGCACCCGGGCCTGGGCCACCACCGGGATCATGGCCGGGTCGGCGAGCCCGCCGCTGACGTCGTTGACCAGGCCCGCGCCGGCCTCGACGGCCCGCCTCCGCGACCGAGGCGCGCATGGTGTCCACCGACACCACCACGCCCTCCCCGGCCAGCTCGCGGACCACCGGTATCACCCGGCGTCGCTCCTCGGCCTCGTCGACCCGCTCAGCGCTCCCGGCCGGGTGGACTCGCCGCCCACGTCCACCAGGTCGGCACCCCCGGCGACGAGGTCGCAGACCACGCTTGACGGCCACGGCCGTGCCGAACCAGCGACCCCCCGTCCGAGAACGAATCCGGCGTGACGTTGACCACGCCCATCACCGCGCAGCGGTCCCACTCCGGCAGTCCGACGGGACCGATACGGCCGTGCAAGCTCCTCATGCCGACCAGCCTAGGCCGTGACACGCGACAGGCCCCCGCCGGACCGAGTCCGACGGGGGCCTGCGTACGGCAGATCATGCGGCGCGCGTGACCTCGGCCTGCTCGACCAGGTCGTTCTCCATGCCGCTGGGCTTCGGCGGAGCCGGGCGGCGGCGCAGCAGCCGCGGCAGCTCCAGGAAGCCCTCGGCCTGCATCATCGCGAAGCCGATGCGCGGCAGGTCCCGGCTGTTCGGGAAGACGATGAAGCGCGGCTCCCAGCGGGGGCGGAACTTCTCGTTGAACTTGTAGAGCGACTCGATCTGGAACCAGCGCGAGAGGAAGATCAGCACCGCGCGCTGGATGCGGACCACCGGGCCGGCGCCCAGCTTGCCGCCGCGCTCCAGGGCGGAGCGGAAGAAGGCGAAGTTCAGCGACATGCGCTTGACCTTCAGGTCGGGCGCGGCCTGGAGGAAGGCGACGATCAGCAGCTCGTTCATGCCCGGGTCGGCGCTGCGGTCGCGGCGCATCAGCTCCAGGGAGCTGCCGTCCTTGCCCCAGGGCACGTAGTGCTGCATGGCCTTGAGGTCGCCGAAGGGGGCGTCCTCGCCCTCCTCCGGGTCCTTGTGGGCGGTGGCGATGATCGCGTCCAGGTCCTTGGGGTCGCCGATCCGGCCCAGGGCCATGGAGAAGCCGCGCTCGTCCTCGGTGTCGCGCCAGGCGTTGGCCGCCTTCTGGACGACCGCCAGCTCCTCGGGGGAGAGGTCGCCGACGCGGCGCACCTTGGTGGTGTAGCCGTTGCGCTCGATGCGCTTGACCATCTGGCGGACGTTGCGCATGGAACGGCCGCTCAGGCTGAAGTCGGCGACCTCGACGATGGCCTCGTCGCCCATCTCCAGGGCGTCCAGCCCGGTCTCGCGGGTCCAGACCTCGCCGCCGGTCTCGCTGCAGCCGTTGACCGCGGGGGTCCAGGAGTGGCGCTTGGCCAGCTCCATGAACTTCTCGATGGCGCCCGGCCAGGCCTCGACGTCACCGATGGGGTCACCGCTGGCGAGCATGACGCCGGAGACGACGCGGTAGGAGACGGCGGCCTTGCCGGAGGGCGAGAAGACGACGCTCTTGTCGCGGCGCAGCGCGAAGTGGCCCAGCGAGTCGCGCTCGCCGTGCTTGGCGAGCAGCTCGCGCAGCCGGTCCTCGTCCTCCTCGGTGAGGACGGCGGCGGGGTACTCGGGCCGGAAGGCCAGGAACGCCGTGGTGGCCAGGGTCAGCAGGCCGAGGGCGCCCAGCGAGTAGCCGACGACGTAGTCGACGCCGCCGGTGTAGCGGATGGAGCCCTCGAAGCCGAAGAGGCCCCAGATCACGTGCTCGATCTGCTCCAGGACCGGCGGGTCGCCGATCATCTGGTCCGGGTGGGAGCCGACGATCACCCAGCCGAGGCCGAGGCTGGCGCAGCTCATCACGATGAAGTTGCCCAGCGCCTTCCAGCGGCTGCGCGGGTCCGGCAGCGCGGTGAAGGCGTTGCGGTGGCGCACCAGGTAGGCGAAGAGGAGCAGCGAGAACACCGCGCCGGCGATCGAGTGCCGGTAGATGAGGTGGGCGGCGGCACCGACGGGCAGCACGATCACCGCGGCCCACCAGGCGATCGACTTGGCGCGCTTGAGGCCGTGGGCCAGCATGAGAAGGAGGATGCCGACGACGATCGACGCCGCGGCGGCCAGCTGGGTCACGGCGCCGGGCAGCACCTCGGCGAGCGTGTGGATGCGGCTGAAGCGGAACCGGGGAAAGACCCCGGCCGCGATGTCCATCAGTCCGATGACCGCGGCCACCGTGCCGACTACGGCCGGAACACGCTCCGGCCGCGGGCCCTTGGCCATACGTGCAAACACCGACAGCCACTTCGAACCCGAAGGAACCCCATCGGACTTTTTGCCATCTTCCCTGACAGACATCTCTTCCCGTCGTCCATGTCGAGTGGGCATACGGCATCTGGCCGTACCGCTCCGGACAATGTGCGCCCTGTAGGACGACGGTTTCGGGGCTGAGGTTCCGCCGGGGCCGGGCCCGGAAAGAAGTAACCATTCCGCGATCCGGGCGCCGGGTCGCTCGGCAGAAAGCACCTCATGGGTCTCACCAGCAAGACAGTTCTCCTGCTGGCCGCCGTGCTCGCGGTAGTGCTCTTCGCACTGACCGTCTGGCTCTGGCCGCGCCTCGGCAGGAAGGGCGTGGGCTCCATTCTGGGCCGGATCGGCATGCTGATCGTCACCCAGCTGTCCCTGTTCGCGGCCATCGGTCTCTACGCGAACTACTCGTTCGGCTTCTACGCCTCCTGGGCCGACCTCTTCGGCCAGGAGCAGGACCAGGGCGTCGTCGTCGACCACAGCGCGGGGCAGAAGCAGGTCCAGGTCGTCGGGGTCCAGCAGGTGAACGTGCCGCGCGCCTCGGTGCCGCGGGTGGCGGGCCAGATCGAGAAGGTCAACATCCAGGGCCCCGAGTCGAAGATCGCCAGCCCGGCCTTCGTCTATCTGCCGCCGGAGTACTTCCAGCCGGAGTACGCCAAGCGCGCCTTTCCGGCCTCCGTCGTCCTGACCGGCTACCCGGGCACCGCCGAGGCGCTGATCAAGGGCCTGCACTACCCGCAGACCGCGCACAAGCTGGCCAAAGAGAAGAAGATGCAGCCCACCATCCTGGTGATGATGCGGCCGACCGTCGCCCCGCCCCGGGACACGGAGTGCATGGACATACCCGGCGGCCCCCAGACCGAGACCTTCTTCGTCAAGGACCTCCGCAAGGCGCTCTCGCAGCAGTACCGGATCGGCACCAAGGCCAAGAACTGGGGCATGATCGGCGACTCGACCGGCGGCTACTGCGCGCTCAAGCTCGGCATGCGCCACCCCGACGCGTACGGCGCGGTGGCCGCCCTCTCCGGCTACTACAAGGCCCCGCAGGACCCGACGACCGGTTCCCTCTTCGGCGGCAGCAAGAAGCTGGAGCAGGAGAACGACCTGATCTGGCGGCTGAAGCACAAGCCGCTGCCCGAGATCTCGATGCTGGTCACCAGCAGCAAGCAGGGCGAGCACAACTACAAGGACACGATGAAGTTCGTGGAGCTCGCCGCCAAGCACCCCACCCGCGTCTCCTCGATGATCCTGGAGAGCGGCGGCCACAACTTCAACACCTGGCGCCGTGAGATCCCCGGCACCCTCCAGTGGATCGGCGGCCGCCTCAGCGCCTGACCTCCCGCGTCCGCCCGCCTCAGCGGCCGGACATGATCAGGCTCATCGCCTCCGCGCGCGACGCGGGGTCACGCAGCTGGCCCCGCACCGCGGAAGTGATCGTCTTCGCCCCGGGCTTGCGGATCCCGCGCATGGACATGCACATGTGCTCGCACTCGATCACCACGACCACGCCCCGGGCCTCCAGGATCTCCGACATGGAGTCCGCGATCTGCGTGGTGAGCCGCTCCTGGACCTGCGGCCGGCGGGCGTAGACGTCCACGAGCCGGGCCAGCTTCGACAGTCCGGTGATCTTCCCGCTGGTGGCCGGGATGTAGCCGATGTGCGCCACGCCGTGGAACGGCACCAGGTGGTGCTCACAGGTGCTGTAGACCTCGATGTCGCGGACCAGCACCATCTCGTCGTGGCCCAGGTCGAAGGTCGTGGTCAGCACGTCCTCCGGCTCCTGCCACAGACCGGCGAATATCTCCTTGTACGCGCGGGCCACCCGCGCCGGCGTCTCGCGCAGGCCCTCCCGGTCCGGGTCCTCGCCGACCGCGATCAGCAGTTCGCGAACGGCGTTGACGGCCCGCTTCTCGTCGAATTCCCCGATGGAACGCTCGCCGTCCAGGGTGACCGGATCGATCATGGAGTTGCCCTCGTTCTCTCGTGCGTACGCGCTGTGCCACGGCCGGACGCGCGTACACATGCGCGATGCCGCGCCCCCCAGGCTAGAACCTGGGTGACGCGGCATCCATTCCGGGCCTCGTGACCGCCTCCTACTCGGGGCGGATGTCCTCCGGGAGCTCCACCGAGTCCACGGCGCCGACGCCGTTGCTGGGGGCGAGCTCCTTGGGGGAGAGCACCGGCGGGCGGCTCGAGGGCGTACGACGCGAGGAGCCGGTCCAGGCCGGGCGGGCCGGGCGCTTCACGACGTGCTTGAAGATCTCGGCGATCTCCTCCTTGTTCAGCGTCTCCTTCTCGAGGAGCGCCAGCACCAGGTTGTCGAGGATGTCGCGGTTCTCGACGAGGATCTCCCACGCCTCGTTGTGCGCGGTCTCGATCAGCTTCTTGACCTCTTCGTCGACCAGCGCGGCGACCTCTTCCGAGTAGTCGCGCTGGTGCGACATCTCGCGGCCCAGGAAGGGCTCGGAGTTGTCGGAGCCGAACTTGATCGCGCCGAGGCGCTCGGTCATGCCGTACTGGGTGACCATCGCGCGGGCCGTGGCGGTGGCCTTCTCGATGTCGTTCGCGGCGCCCGTGGTCGGGTCGTGGAAGACGAGCTCCTCGGCCGCCCGGCCGCCCAGCATGTAGGCGAGCTGGTCGAGCATCTCGTTGCGCGTGGTCGAGTACTTGTCCTCGTCCGGCAGGACCATGGTGTAACCGAGCGCGCGGCCGCGGGACAGGATCGTGATCTTGTGGACCGGGTCGGAGTTCGGGGAGGCCGCCGCGACCAGGGCGTGACCGCCCTCGTGGTACGCGGTGATCTTCTTTTCCTTGTCCGACATGATCCGGGTCCGCTTCTGCGGTCCGGCCACGACGCGGTCGATCGCCTCGTCCAGCATGTGGTTGTCGATCAGCTTCCGGTCGCTGCGGGCCGTCAGCAGGGCGGCCTCGTTCAGCACGTTCGACAGATCGGCACCGGTGAAGCCGGGGGTCCGGCGGGCGACGGCCGCGAGGTCGACGTCCGGGGCGACCGGCTTGCCCTTCTGGTGGACCTTGAGGATCTCCAGACGGCCCTGCATGTCCGGGCGGTCGACGGCGATCTGCCGGTCGAAGCGGCCCGGGCGCAGCAGCGCGGGGTCGAGGATGTCGGGCCGGTTGGTGGCCGCGATCAGGATGACGCCGCCCTTGACGTCGAAGCCGTCCATCTCGACGAGCAGCTGGTTCAGCGTCTGCTCGCGCTCGTCGTGACCGCCGCCGAGGCCCGCGCCGCGGTGCCGGCCGACGGCGTCGATCTCGTCGACGAAGACGATGGCCGGGGCGTTGGCCTTGGCCTGCTCGAACAGGTCACGGACCCGGGAGGCACCCACACCGACGAACATCTCGACGAAGTCGGAGCCGGAGATCGAGTAGAACGGGACGCCCGCCTCGCCCGCGACGGCGCGCGCGAGCAGCGTCTTGCCGGTGCCGGGCGGGCCGTAGAGCAGCACACCCTTGGGGATCTTGGCGCCCACGGCCTGGAACTTCGCCGGCTCCTGGAGGAACTCCTTGATCTCGTGGAGCTCCTCGACGGCCTCGTCCGAACCGGCCACGTCGGCGAAGGTGGTCTTCGGGGTGTCCTTGGTGATCAGCTTGGCCTTGGACTTCCCGAAGTTCATCACCCGGGAGCCGCCGCCCTGCATCTGGTTCATCAGGAACAGGAAGACCACGACGATGAGCACGAACGGCAGCAGGGAGAGGAGCACCCCGATGAAGGGGTTCTGCTTGGACGTCGCGACGTTGTAGCCCTCGGGCAGGACGTCCTTGTTCTTCTGGTCGACCTCGTCCTGCAGCATCTTGGAGAGCTGCACGCCCTGGTCGCCGATGTAGTTCGCCTGGACCTTGCTGCTGCCCTTGACCTTCTCGCCGGGCTTGAGCTCGATCTTGATCTTGTTCTCGTCGCCCGTCGTCAGCTCGGCCGACTTCACCTTGTGGTCACGGATCGCCGCGACGACCTGACTGGTGTCCACCGACTTGTAGCCGCCGGACGAGCCGACGACCTGCATCAACACGACCACGGCGAGGACGGCCAGCACGATCCACATGACCGGCCCACGGAAGTAGCGCTTCACGTCCATCCATACGGGGCGCGAGCGCCCCGTCCCTCCTGCCACAGTGAGGCACGGTGCCCCCGGACGGGGGTGCCTGTGCGTACGGTGTTCTGCTCGGCCTTGCAGTACTCGACCCTGCAGTACTTGACTCAGAACCGCTTGAAAAGACTGACCTTCGGACGGTACCCCAGCATTGTCACCCGACGACGCCGCAGACGGTCAACAAATCCGTCTTCCCCTCCTCCAACGGCGGAAAACCGCGAAGGGTTCCCGGCGGCCGCCGGGGCCCGGTGCAGGGACCGTCCCCCCAGGCCAGGGGTGAATCAGCCGCCGTAGACGTGCGGCGCGAGGGTGCCCACGAAGGGCAGGTTGCGGTACTTCTCCGCGAAGTCGAGGACCGTAACCCCACGACGAACTCGTTCGGGATGTCGAAACCGACCCACTTCACGTCGATGGCGACCTTGGCCGCCTCCGGCTTGCGCAGCAGGGTGACGACGTTGAGCGACGCCGGCTCGCGGGAGCCGAGGTTCGACAGCAGCCACGAGAGCGTCAGACCGGAGTCGATGATGTCCTCGACGATCAGGACGTGCTTGCCCTTGATGTCGGTGTCGAGGTCCTTCAGGATCCGGACCACGCCGGAGGACTGGGTGCCCGCGCCGTAGGAGGACACGGCCATCCAGTCCATGGTGACGGGGTTGGACAGCGCGCGCGCCAGGTCCGCCATCACCATCACGGCGCCCTTGAGGACACCGACGATGAGCAGGTCCTTGCCCGCGTACTCCGCGTCGATCTTCGCGGCCAGCTCGGCCAGCTTCGCGTCGATCTCTTCCTTGGTGATGAGCACCGACTTGAGGTCGGTGCCCATGTCCTTGTCGTCCACCCGCGCCACTCTCGTTCGATGGAGGATCGTCCGGTCTCCGGGCTCCTGCCGCCCGGTCCGGACCGGCGGGGCCCGGACCGTGATCGTTCACGGCCGTTCGAATCAGCCCTGCCGGAGGACCAGTCTGCCACCATGCCGGTGGACCGCGACGCGCCCGGGGAGGTTGATGGCGCGCTGGCCCCGCCAGCCGGTGATCAGCCGGTCGACCTCCTCGATGTGCCGGGCGAAGAGCGAACCGGCCGGGGAGCCGGCCTCGATGGCCGCGCGGCGCAGCACCCGGCGGCGCACCGCGGCGGGCAGCGCGTAGAGCTTGGCGACCTCCAGGGCGCCGCTGTCGTCCCGGACGGACGGCTCCACGGCGACGGCCCAGGAGTCCAGCGCGTCGGCGTCGTCGCGGGAGAGCTGCGCGGTCCGGGCCAGCGCCTCGACGACGCCCTTGCCGAGGGCCTTCTCCAGGACGGGCAGGGCCTCGTGGCGGACACGGGAGCGGGTGTAGGCGGGGTCGACGTTGTGCGGGTCGTCCCAGACGGGCAGCGACTGGACCATGCAGGCCTTGCGGGCGGTCTGCCGGTCGAGCCCCAGGAACGGGCCCTGCGGTAGCGGCCGCCGACGCCGGAGGCCGTGGCCATGCCCGACAGCGAACGGGTGCCGGAGCCGCGGGCCAGTCCGAGGAGCACCGTCTCGGCCTGGTCGTCACGGGTGTGGCCGAGGAGGACGGCGGAGGCGCCGTGCCGCTCGGCGGCCTCGTCGAGCGCGCCGTAGCGGGCGTCGCGGGCGGCGGCCTCGGGGCCGCCGTCCCTGCCGACGGCCACCGGGAGCGCTTCTACGGGGTCGAGGCCCAGCGCGCGGAGGCGGCACGCCACTTCGGCGGCGCGGAGGTCGGAGCCCTCCTGGAGGCCGTGGTCGACGGTGATGCCGCCGGCGCGGACGCCGAGCCGGGGGGGCCTCGAAGGCGAGGGCGGAGGCGAGCGCCATGGAATCGGCGCCGCCGGAACAGGCGGCCAGGACGAGCGGGGAGCGGGGGCCGCCGGTGGGGTCGGCGGGCGGAGCGAGGGTGAGGACGTCGTGGAGTACGCGGCGGACCGCCAGGCGTATCGCGGCGACCGCGGGGTGTGGACCCATGTCCGAGTGTCCAATCGTTCCAACGAGGAGCCAACGGGAAGGGGTTGTGGGGACGTGCGGGCTGCGTCAGTCACGCTGTGTGCGTAGATGGTGACAGAGACGAGCCTTTACCCGAGCATCGCACGCCCACCCCTGGCACACGGTCCCTCGGACGGGTGATTACGGGAGCGTTCATCCGTCACGGGGCGCGGTGGGGTCACCCGTCGGAGCGTCCGTGCACCCGCGCGACCCAGTCCGCGGGTTTGGCGATCTCGGACTTGGTCGGGAGTGTGTTCGGCGAGGTCCAGACCCCTGTTGAACCCCTCCATGCCGACCTCGTCGACAACAGCGCGCACGAACCGTTCACCGTCACGGTACTGCCGCAGCTTGGCGTCGAGGCCCAGCAGCTTCCGCAGCGCGGCGTCCAGCCGGCCGGCGCCGCTGGCCCGCCGCTGCTGGAACTTCTCGCGGATCTCCGCGACCGACGGGACCACCTGCGGGCCCACGCCGTCCATCACGTAGTCGGCGTGCCCCTCCAGGAGGGACATCACGGCCGTCAGCCGGGCGAGGACCTCCCGCTGGGCCGGGGTCTGGACCAGTTCGACGATGCTCCGCCCGCCACGCGCCTCCTCGTCCTCCGGCGGCCGGCCGCCGGCCAGCGTCTGCAGCGCCTCCCGGAGCCGCTCCCAGCAGCGTGGCCGGGTCGACCTCGGTCTCGGCGAGGAACGTCTGGGACCTCGCCCTCGATGTGGTCGCGCAGCCAGGGGACGGCGGTGAACTGCGTGCGGTGCGTCTCCTCGTGCAGGCACACCCACAGCCGGAAGTCGTGCGGGTCGACGTCCAGTTCGCGCTCCACGTGGACGATGTTCGGGGCCACCAGCAGCAGCCGGCCGCCGCCCTCGGCGGCACCGGGCAGCTCGCGGGTGGCCGGGGCGAACGTCTCGTACTGGCCGAGCACCCGGGACGCCAGGAACGACAGCAGCATCCCCAGCTCCACGCCGGTCACCTTGCCGCCGACCGCGCCCAGGACGGCGCCGCCGGGCAGATTGCCCCGGCGGTCCTGCATCTTCTCCAGCAGCGGCCCGAGGACCGCCCGGAAGCCGGCGACGTTGGCCCTGATCCAGCCGGCCCGGTCCACGACGAGGACCGGGGTGTCGTCGGCGGGGCCGCCCGGCGGGGACATCCGGGTGAACGACCTGACGTGCTCCTCGGACGACTTGGCGTACCGCCGCAGTTCGGCGACGACGTCGCGGGCCTCCTCGCGGCTGACGTCCGGCCCCGGCCGCACGAGCCGCGTCGCGGTCGCCACCGCGAGCTTCCAGTCGACCATCTCCGCACCACCGATGCTCGTCATGGCTTCACGGTACGTGCTGCGTGCGGGGTGGCACAGGCGTGGGTTCGTGCCCCGGTCCCGCCCTTTCACACGTTTCTTCGCGCTCCGCGCGGGTGTCCTCAAGCGCCGGACGGGCCTGAAAATCAGCCCGTCCGGCGCTTGAGGACACCGCCCGAAGGGCGGTTCCGGGCGAAGCCCGGTGAGAAACGGTGAAAGGGCGGGGCCGGGGCAAACTCACCGCACCGCGGCCACCCCCACCGCCAGCCGGTCCAGCGCCCGCTGCGCCCCCTCCGGATCCGACGTCCCGTCCGCCATGAACGCGAAGGCGAGCAGCCGGCCGTCCGCCGCGACGACGGTTCCGGCGAGCGTGTTCACGCCGGTCAGCGTGCCCGTCTTGGCGCGCACCAGCCCCCGGCCGTCCGCCTCCTGATACCGCTCTCCCGCAGCGTCCCGCTGAACCCCGCCACCGGCAGCCCGGTCAGGACGGGGCGCAACTCGGGGGCGCGCGCGTCCGACGCGCGCGCCAGGAGGCGTGCCAGCAGGTCGGCGGAGACGCGGTCGGAGCGGTCGAGACCACTGCCGTCCGCGATCCCGGAGCCCGCCCGTCGGCAGGCCGAGCTTCTCCAGCCGCGCCGTGACCGCCCGTCCCGCCCCGTCGAAGCTCGCGGGCTGCCCGTCCGCCAGGGCGGTCTGCCGGGCGAGCGCCTCGGCGATGTCGTTGTCGCTGTTGGTCAGCGCCCGCTCGACCAGCTCGGCCAGCGGCGCGGACGAGACGGCCGCGATCCGGCGCGCCGAAGCCGGCGCGCGCCCCTCCTCGACGGGACCGTCGACCCGTACGCCCCGCTCCCCCAGCAGGTCCGCGAACTTCCGCGCCGCGTCCCCCGCGGGGTCGGCCGAGCGCGCCGCGGGCCCGTGGTCGGAGTCGTCGAGGCGGCCCTCGTCGATCATGAGGGGGCTGACGGGCGCCAGGTTTGTCGTTGGGCCCGATCGGGTGCTGCGCGGACCCGGCGTACCGCGAGACGTCGTACGACAGCCGCGTACGGTCCGCGCCCCGCGCCTTGAGCGCCCGCGCGGTCGCGTCGGCCAGCGCGGGCAGGCTCGCGAACCGCTCGCCGGACGCCGCGGGCCGCGCCGTGAGCGTGGGGTCGCCGCCGCCGACGAGCACGATCCCGTCGTCCCCGAGCATCACCGGGGTCTCGATCCGGTGATCGCCGCCGAGGGCGGCCAGCGGCCGCCGCCGACGTGACAAGCTTGATCGTCGATGCGGGAGTGACGGGCCCGCGCCCTCGTCGGCCCCGAAAAGCCGCCCGCCGCCGGCGACGTCCACGACGGACGCCGAGACGTGCGGACCCAGCGCGGAATCCCTGAGCAGCGGCTCCAGCGCGGCGGCCACCCCGTCCGCGGCGGGCGCGCGGCCGCCGGTCACGGGGCCGGCCAGCACCGGCCCCGCCGGGGGCCGCGGCGGGGCGGGACGCGCGGAATGCCCCCGGTCGGCGGCTGCGGCGCGGACCCGTTCGGCCTTACGCTGTCCGCCGTCCCAGGGGCCGGCAGCCGCCACCGCGCCCGCGGCGACGACCAGGCCCGCCGCGGTCGAGGCCGCGACGAACCGGGCGGTCCGGTGCCGCGTCAGCGGTACGAGAACGCCGCGCACGGCCTGCCACCGTCCGCCTGCGGGCATTACGGACCAGCCCCTTTCGCCACCACACACCTGCGTGGGGGACACTTAATCACCAGACGTATGTGGTTGATCATGAAGGAGCCACTCGTGGAGTTCGACGTCACCATCGAGATTCCGAAGGGTTCGCGGAACAAGTACGAGGTGGACCACGAGACCGGTCGCATCCGTCTGGACCGCCGTCTCTTCACCTCCACCAGCTACCCCGCCGACTACGGCTTCGTCGAGAACACCCTCGGCGAGGACGGCGACCCGCTGGACGCGCTCGTCATCCTGGACGAGCCCACCTTCCCGGGCTGTCTCATCAAGTGCCGCGCCGTCGGCATGTTCCGTATGACCGACGAGGCGGGCGGCGACGACAAGCTGCTCTGCGTCCCGGCCAACGACCCGCGCGTCGAGCACCTGCGCGACATCCACCACGTGTCGGAGTTCGACCGCCTGGAGATCCAGCACTTCTTCGAGGTCTACAAGGACCTGGAGCCGGGCAAGTCGGTCGAGGGTGCCGAGTGGGTCGGCCGCGCCGAGGCCGAGGCCGAGATCGAGGCCTCCTACAAGCGCCTCGAGGCCGCGGGCGGCTCGCACCACTGAGCAGGACCGTGAGGAGCGGACGCGCGGTGTGAAGCACCTGAGGCACCTGAAGCACAGGAGCTAGAAAACCGCGCGTCCGCTTCGCCGCGCGCCGGGCCAGCCCCGCCCGGGACGACGAGGAACATCCGCGCCGTCTCCGACCCGAGGTTGACGCCGATCGCGATGGCCAGCGCCAGGGCCGCCGCCCTGCTGAGGCTGGCCATCCCGGTGTTCATCTCGTTCTTGGCGAAGTTCAGCAGCGCGAAGTACACCGCGCTACCGGGCAGCAGCGGCCCGATCGCCGCCGTGACGTACGGCAGGGCGGACGTGTACTGGTAGCGCGAGAGCAGCTGCCCGAAAAGGCCGACGAGCCCGGCCGCGATGGCCGTGGCGGGCACCGGGGTCGAGCCCCGCGGTGTCGGCGAGCGCCCCGTAGACCACCCATGCGACCCCGCCGTTGAGCGTCGCGTGGAGCACGGTGTGACGTTCCTGCTGAAGCGACACGGCGAACGCGAAGGCCAGCAGCATGGCCGCGGACGATCTGCACCACGGCCGCTCCTGGCGCTTGCTAGCACCGCCTCCGGGTTGAGCGTGGCCCCGCCGACCCGCACACCGCCGTAGTAGCACGATCAGCACGCCGCTGACGATGCCGACGATCAGATAGCCGACCTCCAGCAGGCGTGCGGACGCGGTGATGTAGAAGCCGGTCAGCCGTCCTGCACGCCCGCGACAGCGCCCGCCCGGGGATCAGGGCGAAGAGCCCACCAGTGATCACCGCGGGACGCCTGGACGTGCACCACGTCGTTCATGGTGCTGACCCGCCACTCCTATCGCGGCCGGCGGCATCGCCGCCACCACGAACTGGTAGAACTCCGGCAGCCCCCGCGCCGAGGCCCAGCCACGCCAGCCGGTCGCCCATGCATCGCGCCGGCCGCCGCCGCCAGGAACACACCACGGGCCCGCCGCCGACCAGCAGGCTCGCCGCGCCCGCGAGGCTAGTCCCGGCGGCCAGGGTCAGGGGCCCAGCCGGGGTACCGGTGCCGGTTGCGTGCGTATCTCCGCGAGGCGCGCGGTACGCCTCCTCGAGGGTGAGGCCTGGGAGGTGATGTCGTGGACGAGCCGGAAGACGGCCGAGAGCCGGGTGTAGATCCGTGCCGCGGCGGCGTACGGTGCGGCTGGCGGTGACGGGGTCGTCCACCAGGGACGGCTGGTAGCTGACTCGACAGCAGGTGTGAAGGTGACCGTTCGGCTCGCAAGCGGTGCAGCCCGTAAGCGTGCGCGGACGCCGTATACATCGCCGCTCGACGTCCTCGGCGCCCTCGCCGCCCGCGAGCAGCAGTTCGCCGATGCGCAGGACCAGGTCCAGGACGCGGGGGACGGCCGGGCCGGCCTCCTCCCCCTTGCCGGGCGCTCCGGCACCGCCGCTCGCCGACGGCATCCGGACCATGGTGCGCATCCGGTCACTGCCAGGGCGCGTCCTTGAGCAGGCTGACCTTCGGGGTGCCGAGCGGCGGCGTGAGTTCCGAGTAGGGCGATGCCCTGGGTCGTGGAGCCCGACGAGGGCGGGCTGAAGGCGGATCCCTCCGGGCGCCGGTCCTCGGGGCTCGGCGATGCCCTTGGGCACGGCGAACTCCCGAGGTCGGGTGCTCGTCCTCCGGTACGGCGGCTTGGGCACGCCCAACGGCGGCGTGAACGCGCTGCGCGCTCGTCGCTCTGCGGTTTGCGGTCCTCTCCGGCCTCCGAGGACCGCCGTCCCGCTGCCGATCACCACTGCGCGCTCTCCTACACGCTCTGTGCAGGTCAACATGCCCGATCAGGAGTACGGGTGCCCAGTGGGGGCCGTGGGATGCGAGGGAATCGCGCGGTGATCACCGGCGCGTCTCAGCGCCGGGCGTGACGCCCGCGCGGCGGACGCTGCTGTGAGGAGTGCGCTGCTCCGCGTCGTCCGGCTTGATGCTGAGCGGGTACGGCATGTACGTCCTGGTAGTGCGGCCGTGGACCTGGTAGTACTCCCGCGGCGGCTGCGGCCCGCTGCGCACCCTCGCCGCGGGGTGCTCGCCGCCCCGTCCTTCTTCGTCCCGTCTCTTCGCATTGGAGCGCGCGCCCGCAGGAAACTCTCGATCGCGATCGGCACGACCGAGACCAGCACGATCGCCACCAGCATCGCCCTCGATGTTGGTCGGACGAACTCGATCCATGCCGAGCACCGCGCCCAGCAGCGTCACCCCGGCGCCCACAGGGTGCCGCCGATGATGTGAAGATCAGGAAGGACCGGTAGTTCATCGGCTCACGCCGGCGATGATCGGCGTGAAGGTGCGGATCACCGGCTACGAAACGGGCCAGGACCAGCGACTTCGGCCCGTACTTCTCGAAGAGAACTCGTGGGCCTTCTCGACGTTCTCCTGCTTGAAGAGCCGGGAGTCCGGGCGCCGGCAAGAGCGCTGCTCACCACTATGCGTCCGAAGAGGTAGCCCGCCTCCGGTCGCCGAGGACCGCCGCGACCACGACGAGAGGAGGCAGACGACCCACAGACGGGTAGTCGTCACAGCTTCCCCGTGCGTCACCAGGAGACCCGTGGTGAACAGCAGGGAGTCGCCCTGGCAGGAAGAACCCGATCAGCAGTCCCGACTCGGCGAAGACGATGGCCAGCACACCGAGCAGGCCGAACTGGCGGATCAGATAGTCCGCGTCCAGCCACTGCGGGCTCGAGCGCGAGTTGGGTGACGGGGGGTCACGGTGTGATCAGGCTCTGGGTCGCGCAGGCTCGTGCGAGGCCCGGGCACAGGCGCAAGGGGGACGTACTTTCCCAAGCTATCAACGTCATCGGGCGGCCCCCCGGTTCCGGAGACACGCAGCGGGGACGCGACCCGGGGCCGCGCGACCCCGGAGCGCGCAACCCCGTGTGCCGCTCACGCGTCCCGCAGGTCGGACGCAAAGAATGCAGGAAAAACCGACACAGAACGAAGGTGGACGCGATGGCATCGTATGAGTGGGGCGGCGGGACAGCACGAGCAGTCCGACGTGCTCGTGGTCACGACGAACGACGTACCCGGGTACCGGGCTCGAGCGCGTCATCGGCTGAGGTCTTCGGCCTCCACGGTGCGCTCCCGCCACGTCGGCAGCCAGATCGGCGCGGGCCTGAAGTCGCTGATCGGCGCGCGCGAGCTCTAACGGGCCTCACACGAAGACGCTGGTCCAGACGCGTAACCAGGCCATGGAGCGGTTGGTCGAGCAGGCGCGGGCGCGGGGTTTGCGAATGCTGGTGCTGATGTCCGCTTCGATGTGACGGAGGCGGCGGATGTGGGCACGGAGGTGTTGTGCGTACGGCACGGCCGCTGGTGATCGCGCCCGCTCGCCGTAGCAGGTTGGCGGGGTGTTTGCCCCACCCCGCCCTTTCACCGTTTTCCGCAGGGGCTCCGCCCCTGCACCACCCCGCGGCGGTGCGCGGTGAGCTCCGCGCGGTGAGCTCCGCGCGGTGAGCTTCCGCGCGGTGAGCTCCGCGCATGTGAGCGGGGCTTCGCCCCTGCACCCCACCGGGGGGCTGCCCCCGAAGCGCCCTCGGGCGGTGTCTCAAGCGCCGGACGTGGACTGATTCAGCCCGTCCGGCGCTTGAGGACAACCGCGCGAAGCGCGGTTGCGGGGTCCAAGGGCGGGGCTGGGGCAAACCCCCACGCATGCCACAAGCTCCCGCTGGTACCCGTCCCCCATGCCACTCCACAAGGGATCGCACCCCCGCGCCCCCAAGCGCGGCTACTCCGTCAACCCCTTCTACGGCGAAGCCGACCCCGTGCGGACATGGCGTCAACCCCCCTCGCCACTCGCTCCCCGACAAGCCCCATTGACCCCCCGCACCGCCCTATCAGCTCGTCCACGCGATCGATGCTGTATGCTCGACTACGTGCTAAAACTACCCCGGCTGATCAACTCGCGCCCTTCGTGTCACATCCTGGACTGGAGCGCCAGGCGGCGTCCTCATCGGCCCGTTTCAGTGCCGCGGACAATGTATACTATGATCGACAAGGCTCACTGCAAGAGGTTTTGAGAACGGAAGGCTGTGATGGAACAGAAAGGTGTCACAGCGCAAGGGACTTACGATAAAAAATCACTTTATACTTATGTGAAGAAAGAACAACGGCAGACTTGGAGTTCCGTGAGGACGGACACCCTTCCGCCTACATTCTTCATCGACCCTTCGTTTATCATGGCCCTGACTTCCGGGCCACCCGCAGGTGTCCCTGGGCCGGTGCGACGCCCCTGGCCGAGTCCTAGAAGCCGTCTTCCAGCTTGTGGATACTACCAGCCTCTTCTGAGGTGCTCGCCTCGTTCCCCTTGTGTGTGGGCAGGACGATCTCCCACATGTGCTCCGTACGCGGTAGCCGGGGTATAAGTCGCGTCCGCGTTAGAGCCCATTCGGATGCCGCGACTTACAGTCGCGCATCACGGCCACGATGCGGGCCGCGTTCCTTGGGGTCTGTTGATCCAGCACGCCGATGCGGAAATCTCCTTGCCGGTTGGGCGTAGTTATAGAAGATCGCCGCGGCCGGTTTCGAACGATTGCGTGTGTGATTGAAGCCCTCGGGGGACGAGCTCCGCAAACTGCACAAGAAAGTGGGCCGCCCTAGCCTGGTCCCGGCCCACGGACGCTTGGTTTAGCACCCGGCGGCGGCCTGACGTTTCCGGGCGGCGCGGCTCGGCCAATGGTTATTTTTTTAATGGGTCGCGGGAGGCACGGGGGTCAGCAGATTCTCGGAGTCGAAGCGGGGTGGCCGGCGTACGCGTACCGGTGACGCGCGTCACCCGCGGAACGCCTTGGCGTTCCCCCGCCTCCTTCGGGTCATCCAGTGGTCACTAGTCCCCCACGGATCAGTCTAGCAGCGAGCCACCGCTAACAGCGCCGAGATCCCGGTCCAAGCAGGCTGTGTGACCAGGGCGACCCGTCCACCTTAGCAGGCTCGTGCGTCGTCCCGAAAAACGGATCGGCAACCTTGGCCACGGCGAAAGAGCACTAGCTGGGACCTAATTGTGGGCCAAGGACGTGAAGGCAAATAATTCCCAAGGAAGCCACCGTTTCGATCTACTCTACTTTTCCCTCACCCTCCTTCAACCGTTGACTAACACTTGTTGCTTGATTGAAGATGAGATCACTCACGTGTGA
The DNA here is from genome assembly GCF_039535865.1 of Streptomyces thioluteus. Classification (NCBI taxonomy): domain Bacteria; kingdom Bacillati; phylum Actinomycetota; class Actinomycetes; order Kitasatosporales; family Streptomycetaceae; genus Streptomyces; species Streptomyces thioluteus. The sequence continues at coordinate 9,594 of NZ_BAAAXZ010000094.1, read as the reverse complement.
TATTTCGTTCGTCCGGCCCCGCCCGCGGCGCACGCGGCCGTGCACGCTCTACGGCGTGCGCACCGCCCTGCATAGGCGGCGTCGCCCTGGTCACCCTGGCCGGGCTCGGCGCGGGCGTGGCGGCGCTGCTGATGATCCGGGACGAGGCCGAGGACCGGCGGGACGCCAAGGCCGTGCCGCGGGTGACGCGCACCGTGACCCGTACGCCGGCCACCCCGCGCGACTCCGCGCTGCCCACCGCCTCCGCGACCCCGCCGCCCGCCGCCGCGGACGTCAAGGCCCCGCCGGGCTACCGCTCCGTCCAGGACCCGGCGGGCTTCGCGTTCGCCGTCCCCGAGGGCTTCACCCGCTCGTTCGAACCGCCGCGCGTCTTCTACTACTCGCCCGGCAAGGAGTTCCGCATCGGCGTGCTGATCCAGGACCCCAAGGACGGCGGCCCGCTCGGCGTGATGCGCGACTCCGCCTCCGAGGCGCCGGACCGCTACCCCGGCTACCGCGACGGCCGGGTCGTCCGCACCACCCACAAGGGGAACGAGGCGGCCTCCTGGGAGTTCACCTGGAACGGCTTCGAGGACTCGGCCGGCTCCCGGCACACCCTCGACCTCGCCTGGAACGAGGGCGAGAAGATGTACGACGTGTGGGTGTCCGCACCGGACGCCAAGTCGGCCGAGGGGCGGCGGCACTTCGAGACCGCGCTGGACACCTTCGTCCGCACCCGGCCGTTCTCCGGGCAGTGAGCCTTGTCAGATCATGTTCTTGTCCCGGCACTACAGGCCATGAGGGCGCCGGCCTTGCGGCTCCATCCAGGTGGTGACGAAGGTCGCGAGGTTGAGCCGGGAGTTGCCGTCGAGCATCAGCTCGTCGTGGACGAGCTGATAGGCGGTGCGGGGGGTCATTGGGCTTGTCGGGGAGCGAGTGGCGAGGGGGGTTGACGGCCATGTCCGCGACGGGGTCGGCTTCGCCGTAGAAGGGGGTTGACGGAGTAGCCGCGCTGGGGGCGCGGGGGTGCGATCCCTTGTGGAGTGGCATGGGGGACGGGTACCACGGGAGGCTTGTGGCATGCGTGGGGGTTTGCCCCAGCCCCGCCCTTGGACCCCGCAACCGCGCTTCGCGCGGTTGTCCTCAAGCGCCGGACGGGCTGAATCAGCCCGTCCGGCGCTTGAGGACACCGCCCGGAGGGCGCTTCGGGGGCAGCCCCCCGGTGGGGTGCAGGGGCGAAGCCCCGCTCACTGCGCGGAGCTCACCGCGCGGAGCTCACCGCGCGGAGCTCACCGCGCGGAGCTCACCGCGCACCGCCGCGGGGTGGTGCAGGGGCGGAGCCCCTGCGGAAACGGTGAAAGGGCGGGGTGGGGCAAAACACCCCGCCAACCTGCTACGCGAGCGGCGCGATCACCACGGCCGTGCCGTACGCACACACCTCCGTGCCCACATCCGCCGCCTCCGTCACATCGAAGCGGAACATCAGCACCGCATTCGCACCCCGCGCCCGCGCCTGCTCGACCAACCGCTCCATGGCCTGGTTACGCGTCTGGACCAGCGTCTTCGTGAGGCCCTTGAGCTCGCCGCCGATCAGCGACTTCAGGCCCGCGCCGATCTGGCTGCCGACGTGGCGGGAGCGCACCGTGAGGCCGAAGACCTCGCCGATGACGCGCTCGACCCGGTACCCGGGTACGTCGTTCGTCGTGACCACGAGCACGTCGGACTGCTCGTGCTGTCCGCCGCCCCACTCATCGATGCCCATCGCGTCCACCTTCGTTCGTGTGCGGTTTTTCCCGCATTCTTGCGTCCGACCTGCGGGACGCGTGAGCGGCACACGGGGTTGCGCGCTCCGGGTCGCGGCCCCGGGTCGCGTCCCCCGGCGGTCTCCGGAACCGGGGGGCCGCCCGATGACGTTGATAGCTTGGGAAAGTACGTCCCCCTTCCCCCCGCCTGTGCCCGGGCCTCGCACGAGCCTGCGCCCCCGACCCAGGAGCCTGATCACCCGTGACCCCCGTCACCCAACTCGCGCTCGGCCCGCAGTGGCTGGACGCGGACTATCTGATCGGCCAGTTCGGCCTGCTCGGTGTGCTGGCCATCGTCTTCGCCGAGTCGGGACTGCTGATCGGGTTCTTCCTGCCGGGCGACTCCCTGCTGTTCACCACGGGTCTCCTGGTGACCACGGGGAAGCTGGACGACTACCCGCTGTGGGTCGTCTGCCTCCTCGTCGTGGTCGCGGCGGTCCTCGGCGACCAGGCGGGCTACCTCTTCGGACGCAAGGTGGGGCCGGCGCTCTTCCGGCGCCCGGACTCCCGGCTCTTCAAGCAGGAGAACGTCGAGAAGGCCCACGAGTTCTTCGAGAAGTACGGGCCGAAGTCGCTGGTCCTGGCCCGTTTCGTGCCGGTGATCCGCACCTTCACGCCGATCATCGCCGGCGTGAGCCGGATGAACTACCGGTCCTTCCTGATCTTCAACATCATCGGCGGCACCCTGTGGGGCGCCGGGGTGACGCTGCTGGGCGCGGTGCTCGGCAGGATCGAGTTCGTCCGGACCAACATCGAGGCGATGCTGGTGGCGATCGTGCTGGTCTCGGTCGTGCCGATCGCGATCGAGTTCCTGCGGGCGCGCTCCAAGGCGAAGAAGGACGGGACGAAGAAGGACGGGGCGGCGAGCACCCCCGGCGGGGTGCGCAGCGGGCCGCAGCCGCCGCGGGAGTACGACCAGGTCCCGCCGCACTACCAGGACGTACAGCCGTACCCGCTCCAGCAGCAGCCGGGGAACGACGCGGAGCAGCCGCACTCCTCACAGCAGCGTCCGCCGCGCGGGCGGCACGCCCGGCGCTGAGACCGCCGGGATCACCGCGATTCCCTCGCATCCCACGGCCCCCACTGGGCACCCGTACTCCTGATCGGGCATGGTTGACCTGCACAGGAGCGTGGAGGAGAGCGCGCAGTGGGTGATCGGCAGCGGGACGGCGGTCCGTCGGAGGCCGGAGAGGACCGCAAACCGCAGAGCGACGAGGCGCGCAGCGCGTTCACGCCGCCGTTGGGCGTGCCCAAGCCGCCCGTACCGGAGGACGAGCACCCGACCTCGGAGTTCGCCGTGCCCAAGGGCATCGCCGAGCCCGAGGACCGGCGCCCGGAGGGATCCGCCTTCAGCCCGCCCTCGTCGGGCTCCACGACCCAGGGCATCGCCTACTCGGAACTCACGCCGCCGCTCGGCACCCCGAAGGTCAGCCTGCTCAAGGACGCGCCCTGGCAGGACCGGATGCGCACCATGGTCCGGATGCCGGTCGGCGAGCGGCCGGTGCCGGAGCGCCCGGCCAAGGGGGAGGAGGCCGGCCCGGCCGTCCCCCGCGTCCTGGACCTGGTCCTGCGCATCGGCGAACTGCTGCTCGCGGGCGGCGAGGGCGCCGAGGACGTCGAGGCGGCGATGTACGGCGTCGCGCACGCTTACGGGCTGCACCGCTGCGAGCCGAACGTCACCTTCACCCTGCTGTCGGTCAGCTACCAGCCGTCCCTGGTGGACGACCCGGTCACCGCCAGCCGCACCGTACGCCGCCGCGGCACGGACTACACCCGGCTCTCGGCCGTCTTCCGGCTCGTCCACGACATCACCTCCCAGGGCCTCACCCTCGAGGAGGCGTACCGCCGCCTCGCGGAGATACGCCGCAACCGGCACCCGTACCCCGGCTGGGCCCTGACCCTGGCCGCCGGGCTGCTCGCGGGCGCGGCGAGCCTGCTGGTCGGCGGCGGGCCCGTGGTGTTCCTGGCGGCGGCGGCCGGCGCGATGCTGGGCGACCGGCTGGCGTGGCTGGCCTCGGCGCGGGGGCTGCCGGAGTTCTACCAGTTCGTGGTGGCGGCGATGCCGCCGGCCGCGATAGGAGTGGCGGTCAGCACCATGAACGACGTGGTGCACGTCCAGGCGTCCGCGGTGATCACTGGTGGGCTCTTCGCCCTGATCCCCGGGCGGGCGCTGGTCGCGGGCGTGCAGGACGGGCTGACCGGCTTCTACATCACCGCGTCCGCACGCCTGCTGGAGGTCGGCTATCTGATCGTCGGCATCGTCAGCGGCGTGCTGATCGTGCTCTACGGCGGTGTGCGGGTCGGCGGGGCCACGCTCAACCCGGAGGCGGTGCTGCAGCGCCAGGAGCGGCCGGTGGTGCAGATCGTCGCGGCCATGCTGCTGGCCTTCGCGTTCGCCGTGTCGCTTCAGCAGGAACGTCACACCGTGCTCCACGCGACGCTCAACGGCGGGGTCGCATGGGTGGTCTACGGGGCGCTCGCCGACACCGCGGGGCTCGACCCGGTGCCCGCCACGGCCATCGCGGCCGGGCTCGTCGGCCTTTTCGGGCAGCTGCTCTCGCGCTACCAGTACACGTCCGCCCTGCCGTACGTCACGGCGGCGATCGGGCCGCTGCTGCCCGGTAGCGCGGTGTACTTCGCGCTGCTGAACTTCGCCAAGAACGAGATGAACACCGGGATGGCCAGCCTCAGCAGGGCGGCGGCCCTGGCGCTGGCCATCGCGATCGGCGTCAACCTCGGGTCGGAGACGGCGCGGATGTTCCTCGTCGTCCCGGGCGGGCTGGCCCGGCGCGCGGCGAAGCGGACGCGCGGTTTCTAGCTCCTGTGCTTCAGGTGCCTCAGGTGCTTCACACCGCGCGTCCGCTCCTCACGGTCCTGCTCAGTGGTGCGAGCCGCCCGCGGCCTCGAGGCGCTTGTAGGAGGCCTCGATCTCGGCCTCGGCCTCGGCGCGGCCGACCCACTCGGCACCCTCGACCGACTTGCCCGGCTCCAGGTCCTTGTAGACCTCGAAGAAGTGCTGGATCTCCAGGCGGTCGAACTCCGACACGTGGTGGATGTCGCGCAGGTGCTCGACGCGCGGGTCGTTGGCCGGGACGCAGAGCAGCTTGTCGTCGCCGCCCGCCTCGTCGGTCATACGGAACATGCCGACGGCGCGGCACTTGATGAGACAGCCCGGGAAGGTGGGCTCGTCCAGGATGACGAGCGCGTCCAGCGGGTCGCCGTCCTCGCCGAGGGTGTTCTCGACGAAGCCGTAGTCGGCGGGGTAGCTGGTGGAGGTGAAGAGACGGCGGTCCAGACGGATGCGACCGGTCTCGTGGTCCACCTCGTACTTGTTCCGCGAACCCTTCGGAATCTCGATGGTGACGTCGAACTCCACGAGTGGCTCCTTCATGATCAACACATACGTCTGGTGATTAAGTGTCCCCCACGCAGGTGTGTGGTGGCGAAAGGGGCTGGTCCGTAATGCCCGCAGGCGGACGGTGGCAGGCCGTGCGCGGCGTTCTCGTACCGCTGACGCGGCACCGGACCGCCCGGTTCGTCGCGGCCTCGACCGCGGCGGGCCTGGTCGTCGCCGCGGGCGCGGTGGCGGCTGCCGGCCCCTGGGACGGCGGACAGCGTAAGGCCGAACGGGTCCGCGCCGCAGCCGCCGACCGGGGGCATTCCGCGCGTCCCGCCCCGCCGCGGCCCCCGGCGGGGCCGGTGCTGGCCGGCCCCGTGACCGGCGGCCGCGCGCCCGCCGCGGACGGGGTGGCCGCCGCGCTGGAGCCGCTGCTCAGGGATTCCGCGCTGGGTCCGCACGTCTCGGCGTCCGTCGTGGACGTCGCCGGCGGCGGGCGGCTTTTCGGGGCCGACGAGGGCGCGGCCGTCACTCCCGCATCGACGATCAAGCTTGTCACGTCGGCGGCGGCGCTGGCCGCCCTCGGCGGCGATCACCGGATCGAGACCCCGGTGATGCTCGGGGACGACGGGATCGTGCTCGTCGGCGGCGGCGACCCCACGCTCACGGCGCGGCCCGCGGCGTCCGGCGAGCGGTTCGCGAGCCTGCCCGCGCTGGCCGACGCGACCGCGCGGGCGCTCAAGGCGCGGGGCGCGGACCGTACGCGGCTGTCGTACGACGTCTCGCGGTACGCCGGGTCCGCGCAGCACCCGATCGGGCCCCAACGACAACCTGGCGCCCGTCAGCCCCCTCATGATCGACGAGGGCCGCCTCGACGACTCCGACCACGGGCCCGCGGCGCGCTCGGCCGACCCCGCGGGGGACGCGGCGCGGAAGTTCGCGGACCTGCTGGGGGAGCGGGGCGTACGGGTCGACGGTCCCGTCGAGGAGGGGCGCGCGCCGGCTTCGGCGCGCCGGATCGCGGCCGTCTCGTCCGCGCCGCTGGCCGAGCTGGTCGAGCGGGCGCTGACCAACAGCGACAACGACATCGCCGAGGCGCTCGCCCGGCAGACCGCCCTGGCGGACGGGCAGCCCGCGAGCTTCGACGGGGCGGGACGGGCGGTCACGGCGCGGCTGGAGAAGCTCGGCCTGCCGACGGGCGGGCTCCGGATCGCGGACGGCAGTGGTCTCGACCGCTCCGACCGCGTCTCCGCCGACCTGCTGGCACGCCTCCTGGCGCGCGCGTCGGACGCGCGCGCCCCCGAGTTGCGCCCCGTCCTGACCGGGCTGCCGGTGGCGGGGTTCAGCGGGACGCTGCGGGAGCGGTATCAGGAGGCGGACGGCCGGGGGCTGGTGCGCGCCAAGACGGGCACGCTGACCGGCGTGAACACGCTCGCCGGAACCGTCGTCGCGGCGGACGGCCGGCTGCTCGCCTTCGCGTTCATGGCGGACGGGACGTCGGATCCGGAGGGGGCGCAGCGGGCGCTGGACCGGCTGGCGGTGGGGGTGGCCGCGGTGCGGTGAGTTTGCCCCGGCCCCGCCCTTTCACCGTTTCTCACCGGGCTTCGCCCGGAACCGCCCTTCGGGCGGTGTCCTCAAGCGCCGGACGGGCTGATTTTCAGCCCGTCCGGCGCTTGAGGACACCCGCGCGGAGCGCGAAGAAACGGTGAAAGGGCGGGACCGGGGCACGAACCCACGCCTGTGCCACCCCGCACGCAGCACGTACCGTGAAGCCATGACGAGCATCGGTGGTGCGGAGATGGTCGACTGGAAGCTCGCGGTGGCGACCGCGACGCGGCTCGTGCGGCCGGGGCCGGACGTCAGCCGCGAGGAGGCCCGCGACGTCGTCGCCGAACTGCGGCGGTACGCCAAGTCGTCCGAGGAGCACGTCAGGTCGTTCACCCGGATGTCCCCGCCGGGCGGCCCCGCCGACGACACCCCGGTCCTCGTCGTGGACCGGGCCGGCTGGATCAGGGCCAACGTCGCCGGCTTCCGGGCGGTCCTCGGGCCGCTGCTGGAGAAGATGCAGGACCGCCGGGGCAATCTGCCCGGCGGCGCCGTCCTGGGCGCGGTCGGCGGCAAGGTGACCGGCGTGGAGCTGGGGATGCTGCTGTCGTTCCTGGCGTCCCGGGTGCTCGGCCAGTACGAGACGTTCGCCCCGGCCAACCCGCGAGCTGCCCGGTGCCGCCGAGGGCGGCGGCCGGCTGCTGCTGGTGGCCCCGAACATCGTCCACGGTGAGCGCGAACTGGACGTCGACCCGCACGACTTCCGGCTGTGGGTGTGCCTGCACGAGGAGACGCACCGCACGCAGTTCACCGCCGTCCCCTGGCTGCGCGACCACATCGAGGGCGAGGTCCCAGACGTCCTCGCCGAGACCGAGGGAGCTCCGGCCAGCGGACCATGGTGGATGCCCTGCTCGGCGAGCTCGGGGGCGACGTCCCTGCTGGAAGCAGGCGGCGTGCCGGGCATGAGCTCGCGGGAGCGGGTCCAGATCTGCTCCAGCACCTCGCGGGGCTGCAGGCCCGCGGCGGAGCGCGTGGCGACCCGGTGGCGATGCGGCGCTTGAGACCGGCCACCCGGACCATGAAGAACTCGTCGAGATGCTGGCGAAGATGGCCAGGAAATTGGCGCGTTCCAGCAGGGGCGTGGCCGGGTCCTCGGCCAGCTCCAGCACCCGCTCGTTGAACGCCAGCCAGCTGCGCTCGCGGTCCAGGAAGCGGCCCCTCGGGCAGCGGCTCGGCGTCCCGGGCGGGATCGTCCTCCTGGCCGCCGTAGCCGTCCGCGTAGTCGATGCCGTGGGCGTCCGCGTACGAGCGGGGGTCTCCGGAGGAGTAGGCGTCGTAGGCGTCCAGCTCGCCGTCGAGGTCCGGCTCCAGCTCGGGCACGAGCGGGGAGAAGGCCGTGCCGGGCGGCGCGCGGTGAGGAAGCCGAGGGGGCGGGGCCGCGGCTGCTGCTCGTCGCGCGGCCGGTCCTCTTCCCGGGGACGCTCGGGGCGCTCGGACGCCGAGGGTTCTGCCATACCTTCATGGTGCCGCTCCTCGCGCGGAGCGGGCACGACGGAGACGGGGGCGGGCTCGTGGCCTGCGCTGTCGTCCGTGGGGGGCGAAGGGCTGCATTCCGCCAGACTCGCAACCGCGGTTGAATCACGGGTAACGCCCACATGGCGTACGGGAAACCCGGGGGCCTCCCCGCGGTGGCGGACACCCCGGGGAGGCCCGGGGCACCCCAGGGCCGCCGGTCAGGCGCGGGTGCGCCGGAACCACCGGACGGCGGCCGTCGCGGCGAGCGCGGCCGCGGCCAGCGTGAGGCCCGCCTCGGCCCACTGCAGGGGCCACAGGTGGGAGGCCGGGTGGTAGTCGAGGTACCACCGGTCGGCGTGGTGCCGGGCCAGGCACGTGACGGGGTCCACGCCCACGTCGCACTGGGCGTCCACGATGCGTTCACCTGTACGGGTGAGGATGCCGCGCTCGAACCGCCAGCTGTCGTCCCCCGGAGAGGCCCGGCATCGCGGTGCCGTCGCTCGTCACAGGGCTGATCAGATACGGCCGGACCGAGGTCAGCGCCCACCGCACCAGGCCGTAGACGACCAGGGTGATCCCCATCGCCCGGAGGGTGCGCCCGGCCAGCAGGCCGACCAGGACACCGAGGGCGATGCCGAGCAGCGCGTTTCGCGACCGGCGCGGGGCCGAGCATGTCGAACGACGTGTACCAGGTCTGCCCCGGCAGGAGGCGGTAGGGCACGGCCGACCAGGTCCAGGTATAGACCGCCGACAGCAGCGAGACCCCGGCCAGCACGAACACCACGGCACGGCGACCTTCACCGCCAGCCACCGCAGCGGCGTCACGGACTGGGTCCACGCCAGCTGGTACGTGCCGCTCTCCAGCTCGCGCGCGATCATCGGCCCGGCGACGAGCAGGCCGACGAGCAGCGGCAGGAACTCCAGGACCAGGCCGTTGTAGTGCAGGACGTCGCCGTAGCCGCCCCGGAAGTCGTCGAGGGTGCGCGTCCGGTCGGGGACATCGCCGTCGAGCCCGTGCCGGTGGATGTAGTCCGTCATCGCCCAGCGCAGGATCACCAGTTGGACGGCCATCACGACGACCAGCGCGATGCCGGCGGCCACGGTGGCGCGGTGCTGCCGCAGCACCATCCAGGCCGGGCCGCGCGGCCCGGGACGGCGAGGCGGCGGGGAAGAGGTCTCCGGCATGGAGGCGGTCTCCGGGGTCTTCGGTGTCAGGGCCGCGCTCATGCCGCCGCCCCGGCGGAACGGGGCTCGGCGCTCGGCGTGAGCAGCGGCGGGGCATCGGGGGCGCGGAGGTGGGCGAGGAGCAGGTCCTCCAGCGAGGGCTCACTCGTCTCCCACTGCCCGGCGAGCGGCCCCTCGGGCCGGATCAGGGCGGTGAGCTGCCGGCCCGTGGACCGCGACTCGACGACCGTG
>NZ_BAAAXZ010000093.1:0-31860 GCF_039535865.1 Streptomyces thioluteus | reverse complement strand
TCGTCGTCTGGGTCTTCCTCGGCGAGATGTTCCCCAACCGGATCCGTGCGGCGGCGCTGGGCGTCGCGGCGTCGGCCCAGTGGGTCGCGAACTGGGCGATCACGGCGAGCTTCCCGAGCCTGGCCGAATGGAACCTGTCGGGCACGTACATCATCTACACGGTCTTCGCCGTGCTCTCGATCCCCTTCGTGCTCAAGTACGTCAAGGAGACCAAGGGCAAGGCGTTGGAGGAGATGGGCTGACACCCCCCGCCGCCCATCTTCCGCGGAAGGCTGCTCCGGCTTCGGCCGGGGTGGCCTTTTGCGTTGTCCGGTGGACCGGGGGAGGCCCGCCCCGCCCTTTCTCCGTTTCCGCAGGGGCTGCGCCCCTTCGCAACCTGCGGGCGGGCCGCGCGCCGCGCGACGGACAGGGGCTCCGCCCCCTGCGCCCCGGGCTCGCGCTCCGCGCGGGTGGAGCGGGGCTCGGCCCCGGTGCCGCTCTTGCCGGTGCCCGGTGCCCGGTGTGTGCCGGGGGACGTGGGGCTTCGCCCCTCGGTCGGAGCGTCTTGGCCCGGGCAGGGGAGCGCTCCGCGCTGTGAGGGCGGGGCTTCACCGCCTGCGTTACGGGGCTTCACCCCGCGCTTCCGGGCAGGGGTGGCCCTGGGGTCCGGGCGGGGGCTCCGCTTCCCTGGAGCGCCCTTCGGGAGGCGTCCTCGGATCCCTGGGGGCGGGGCGGGTTGCCCGGCCCGGATTCAAGGGTGAGCGCTTCAGCCCGTCCGGCGCTTGAGGACGAACGTGGCGCAGCCGCGTTGCGGGGCCCGGGGCGAAGCCCCGCACCATCGCGCGGCGCACGGGGACGGAGCCCCTGTCCGTCGCGCGGCAGCGCGGCCCGCGGGTTGCGAAGGGGGCGCAGCCCCTGCGGAAACGGAGAAAGGGCGGGGCAGGGGCAACTCCCCCGGCGTACGGGCAGAAGCCGCCGCGCCCACTCCCCGAGGACACGAAGGCACGCAAAAGCCCCCCGCGCCGTGCATCCACGACACGAGGGGCTCCCACCCGGCGGCGAGGTCCGTTACGACGCCGCCGCCACCTTCTCGTCCTCGCGCTCCCGCTCCGCGCCCGACGCCTTCGCCGGCGTCGGCGCGTTCTCGCGCGGCGTCGGCAGGACGGCCATCACGGCGGCCGAGATGACGATCGTCGCCGCCCAGCCCAGGCCGTACTTGCCGACGAAGGTCGACGACAGCGGGCCCGAGAACCAGGCGCAGTCGGTGAAGCACAGGCCCGCGAGCAGGGCCACGGTCCAGGCCGTCATCGCCTGCCAGCAGAAGCCGCCCACGTACCAGTAGCGGCTGGTGCGGCCGGTGTCCATCAAGGGCCTCTGCGTCGTAGCGCACGGCGCGGGTCCGGCGGCGGAACATGTCCACCGAGTAGACGCCGATCCAGGCGGAGAAGGAGACCGCCAGCAGGATCAGGAAGGTGATGAAGGAGCTGAGGAAGCTCTTCGCCACCAGCATCAGCATCAGACCGCCGACCAGCGAGATCATCGCGTTGATGCTGACCGCCGCGGCACGCGGCAGCTTGACGCCCATGGTCTGGGCGGTGAAGCCGGCCGAGTACATCGAGAGGCTGTTGATCAGCAGCATGCCCACGATGGCGGTGATCAGGTACGGCACGGCCAGCCAGGTCGGCAGCAGGTCGCCGAGGAAGGAGACCGGGTCCTGCGCCTTGGCGAGGTCCGGGGTGGAGACGGCCATGACCGCGCCCATGAGGACCATCGGGACCATGACGATGCCCGCGACCGGAGACCGTCACGCCGACGATCTTCTTGCCGGAGGCGGCGTGCGGCAGGTACCGCGCGAAGTCCGGACCGGTGGGCACCCAGCTGATGCCGCCCGCGGCGATGGTGCCGATGCCGGCGATCAGCATGGCCGTCGAGCCCGCGGGGCGGGAGAAGACGTCGCTCCAGTCGATGTGGACGATCAGGTAGCCGAGCACCAGGACGCTGAAGATGCCGAAGAGGTACGGGACACTTGTTGCAGACGTTCAGCGCCTTGCGGCCCATGCCGCTCACCAGGAACGTGCAGGCGACGAAGGCGAACAGCGTGACGACGATGAGCGCCGTGTTGCTGCCGATGCCGAAGACCAGGTCGAGGACGGTCAGCACCGCGTAGGCGCCGGTGACCGCGTTGATGGTCTCCCAGCCGAAGCGGGCGACCCACAGGATCGAGCCCGGGAAGAGGTTGCCGCGGACACCTGAACGTCGCGCGGGAGAGCATCGCGCCCGGCGACTCCGCCCACTTGCCGGAGGACCGACAGAACGCCCACCAGGCCGAAGGACACCACCACGCCGCGGCCGACCGCGACGATCAGGACCTGCCAGAAGTTCAGGGAGTTGAAGACGATCAGCGCCGCGCCCATGGTGAGCAGCAGCACGCTGATGTTGGCGGCGACCCAGGTCGGGAAGAGCTCCCGGACCCGGCCGTGCCGTTCGTTGTCCGGCACGGGTTCGATGCCGCGGGTCTCGATGGCGCTCGCGGCGGCATCGACGCTGGACACGTTGGCGCCTTCGGCAGCGTTGTCCCATGGTGGGGGCCATATCGGGGGCTCCGAGCGGGGTGTTGCAGGGCGGGGCCTGGAACAGAATGGGACGTTGGGACTCTACGCGCGTGGCGTGAGCCTCGGCCATCGTACTTTGATCTAACTTTGGCCGGTAGTGCCATAAGTCCTTGTGGCAACGCACAAATGCGGCCCACTTCCCCGTACCCCGGCGCATCGCCGCCCCCGGCCGCCGCGGTGTCCGATACTGGGGGCGTATGGAAATCGTCATCCTTGCCGTAGTCATCGCTGTGGTCGCGCTCGGCGCGATCAGCGGGCTCGTGGTGAGCAGCCGCAAGAAGAAGCAGCTGCCCCCGGCGCCGCCGAGCAGCCCGTCCGTCACCGCGCCGCCCGCCGAGCCCCACGTCGGCGAGGAGGCCGAGGCCCCGACCGAATGAGAAGCGCCGCACCGTCGAGGAGGTGGAGCTGCCGCCAGGCCGAGGCACCGGCCGCGGAGGAGCCCGCCGTCGAGCCGGAGGCCCCCGAGGCTCCGGCCGCGCCCGAGATCGAGGTGCCCGAGCCCACCGCGGGTCCCGGCTGGTCCGGCTCCGGGCCCGGCTGTCGCGTTCGCAGAACTCGCTGGGCAAGGGGCTGCTGACGCTGCTCTCCCGCGAGCACCTCGACGAGGACACCTGGGAGGAGATCGAGGACACCCTGCTGACGGCCGACGTCGGGCGTCGCGCCCACGCAGGAGCTGGTCGAGCGGCTGCGCGAGCGCGTGAAGGTGCTCGGCACCCGGACCCCCGACGAGCTGCGCGGCCTGCTCCGCGAGGAGCTGCTCGCGCTGATCGGCACCGACACCGACCGCAGCGTCCACACCGAGCCCGGCGTCGGCCCCGACGGCTCGGAGAAGCCCGGCGTCGTGATGGTCGTCGGCGTCAACGGCACCGGCAAGACCACCACCACCGGCAAGCTCGCCCGCGTCCTGGTCGCCGACGGCAAGTCCGTCGTCCTCGGCGCGGCGGACACCTTCCGCGCCGCCGCCGCCGACCAGCTGCAGACCTGGGGCGAGCGCGTGGGCGCCCGCACCGTCCGCGGCCCCGAGGGCGGCGACCCGGCCTCCGTCGCGTTCGACGCCGTCAAGGAGGGCATCGCCGAGGGCGCGGACGTCGTCCTCGTCCGACACCGCCGGCCGGCTGCACACCCAAGACCGGGCTCATGGACGAGCTGGGCAAGGTCAAGCGCGTCGTGGAGAAGCACGGCTCGGTGGACGAGGTGCTGCTGGTGCTGGACGCCACCACCGGGCAGAACGGCCTGGTGCAGGCCCGCGTCTTCGCCGAGGTCGTCAACATCACCGGTGTCGTCCTCACCAAGCTCGACGGCACCGCCAAGGGCGGCATTATCGTGGCCGTCCAGCGCGAACTGGGCGTGCCCGTGAAGCTGGTGGGCCTGGGCGAGGGGGCGGACGACCTCGCGCCGTTCGAGCCGGAGGCGTTCGTCGACGCGCTGATCGGGGACTGAGCGCACGCTCCCGGAAACGTCAACGGGTCCTGTCGCAGGTGGGGTTGCGGCAGGGCCCGCTCGTCTACCCGGGGGACGTACGGGTCAGACGGTGCCCGAGCGGTGGCAGACGTACGCGAGGGTGCCGAGCAGCAGCCGGGCCTCCGGCGGCCGGTACGCCGTGTCGAGGGCCGGCGCGCGCAGCCAGCGCACCGGGCCGAGGCCGGCGAAGTCCGAGGGCGGCGCGGTGATGTGGTCGCCGAGGCCCAGGCCGTGCAGGTCGAGGCGGGCGTCGTCCCAGCCCATCCGGTAGAGCAGCCGGGGGAGTTCGGCGGCGGCGCCCGGGGCGACGAAGAACTGGGCGCGGCCGTGCGGGGTGAGGGTCACCGGGGCCGAGCGGCAGGCCATCCGCTCCAGCCGGGCCAGCGCGTGCCGGCCGGCCGCCTCGGCGACCTCCAGGACGTCGAACGAGCGCCCCACGGGCAGCAGTACGGCCGCGCCCGGCACCCGCGACCAGGCCGTCGTGGCCTCGTCCAGCGTGGCTCCCGCCGGGACCGAGGAGGCGAGGCGGGAGCGGATGGGCGCCGGGGGAGGGGCAGTCGGCGGTGCCGCACGAGCAGGCGAACCGCTGGCCCCCGCGCACGGCGTGGGCGCCGGGCGTCACGTCCCAGCCCCACAGTCCGGTGTATTCCGCGATGGTGGTCACGGATTCGGACGCGCGGCCCCGGCGCCGAGAGCCCGAACGCAGATCCCGGATGCCGCCGATTGTGAAGCCCATGCCCCCTCCAACGGGTCCTGTTCGCGGTTGGTTACGGGTCGGAGTTTTCCCGGACACTTACGGTCGCGGACGACCTGCTTCACAACGGCGTGACGGTGTGCGGAAGGTGGTGCGACCTGCTGCGGCCACGCCATTTCGCGCAACCGTCACGCCTCTTTTCCGCGGCCCCGTCCGCCGGTACCCGGTGCCCATGTCAAGTCAATCGTGTCGGGAGGGCCGGGAGTTCATTCCTTGGGGTGGCGAATGGTGGCGATTGCTGGACTGCACTCGCTTCGGCCGTGATCGTAGGATTACTTTCGGTGTGTGAACCGCGAGCGGCGGCCCTCTCCTTCCGGGCCCGCGCCGCGGCCACGTGACCGGCGCGGGGCGCCGGCGGTTCGCAACAGATGGCTCCGCGCACGGGAAGCGCGGCGGCAAACGGTCGGGATGGGGGCGTTCCAGTGGACGGCAGCGTCAGCGGCACCGGCGGTGCCGGCGGTTCGGCCGGGGCCGGGCGGCCGGCGGCGACAAACCGGAGAAGCGCCCCAATGAGCAGCTCAACTCCTGGTTCCTGCGCAGCGGATGGTCCAAGGGCGAGCTGGCGCGCCAGGTGAACCGCCGCGCCCGGCAGCTGGGCGCCCACCACATCAGCACCGACACCTCCCGGGTGCGCCGCTGGCTCGACGGCGAGCAGCCCCGCGAGCCCATCCCCAAGATCCTCTCCGAGCTCTTCTCCGAACGGTTCGGCTGCGTCGTCGGCGTGGAGGACGTCGGCCTGCGCGCCGCCCACCAGTCGCCGTCCGTCTCGGGCGTCGACCTGCCCTGGGCCGCCCCCCAGACCGTCGAGCTGATCAAGCGAGTTCTCCCGCAGCGACCTGATGCTGGCCCGCCGGGGCTTCCTCGGCACCTCGCTCGCGCTCTCGCGCCGGTCCCGCCCACTCATCGAGCCGATGCAGCGCTGGCTGGTGCCCACCCCGTCCGTCACCGGAGGGCCGGTGGCCGACGCCCTCGGCGCCCGCCGCGCCCGGCTGTCCAAGCCCGAGCTCGACCTCCTGGAGTCCACCACCCGGATGTTCCGCGCCTGGGACGCCCAGTGCGGCGGCGGCCTGCGCCGCAAGGCCGTGGTCGGCCAGCTCCACGAGGTCACCGACCTGCTCCAGGAGCCCCAGCCCGACGAGACGTCCAAGCGGCTGTTCAAGGTCGCCGCCGAACTGGCCGAGCTGGCGGGCTGGATGAGCTACGACATCGGCCTGCACCCCACCGCCCAGAAGTACTTCGTGCTGGCGCTGCACGCCGCCAAGGAGGCGGGCGACCGGCCCCTCGGCTCGTACATCCTCTCCAGCATGAGCCGCCAGATGATCCATCTCGGCCGCCCCGAGGACGCGTTGGAGCTGATCCACCTCGGGCAGTACGGATCGCGGGAGACGGCCACGCCCCGCACCCAGGCCATGTTGTATGCGATGGAGGGCCGCGCGTACGCGAGCATGGGCCAGCCCGCCAAGTGCAAACGGGCCGTGGGCATGGCCGAGGACTGCTTCTCCGACTGCACCGCCCGCGACGGCGACCCCGACTGGATCAGCTTCTTCTCCGAGGCCGAGCTCAACGCGGAGAACGCCCACTCCTTCCGCGACCTCGCCTACGTCGCGGGCCGCAGCCCCACGTACGCCTCGCTCTCCCGCCCCAAGATGGAGCGGGCCGTCACCCTCTTCGAGGAGGACGGCGAGCACCAGCGCTCGTACGCCCTCAACCTCATCGGCCTGGCCACCGTGGATCTGATGGAGCGCGAGCCCGAGGAGTCCACGGCCCATCTGGGCAAGGCCCTCCGCATCGCCAAGCAGGTCCGCTCCGAGCGGGTCAACAACCGCCCTCCGCAAGACCGCCGGCACCGCCCTGCGCGACTTCGCCGGCGTCACCGAGGTGCGCGACCTGACCGAGCAACTCGCCCTCCACCTGCCGGAAACCGAGGCCGCCCACGCGGTGTGACCCGCCGGGCTCCTCCCGGCCCTCCGACCCCGGCCGCGGCGACCCTCCCGTACGGACCCGACTCGGCTTCCCACACGCCGGTCACACCGGGCGGTCGCCGCGGCCGGTCCCCGTGTTTCCCAACGGAAGGGGGCCCGGGGCGGACGGGACGCCGGGCAAGCGCCGTTCACCGTGCCGTAACACGGCGGCCGCCTTCGTCACCGGCCCGAAACAGCGGTCTGTCCTGGCCGAAACCGTGCTGCGTCAGCCTCGTGGCCACACCGGCCCGCCACGGACCCCTCGCGCACGGGGGCATGGGCCCCACCCGCGAGGAGACACGGTCGTGAATGCAGCGGACACCGCGTTCGTCCTGATCAGCGCCGCGCTCGTGATGCTGATGACTCCGGGCCTGGCCTTCTTCTACGGCGGCATGGTCCGGGTCAAGAGCGCTCTGAACATGCTGATGATGTCCTTCGTCTCGCTCGGCATCGTCACCGTGCTCTGGGTCCTCTTCGGCTACTCGCTGGCCTTCGGGGACGACATCGGCGGCGGCCTCCTGGGCAACCTGGACCACATCGGGCTCAAGGGCATCCGGCCCGACACCCTCACCGGCGGCAAGGAGGGCATCCCGGTCTTCGCGTTCGTCCTCTTCCAGCTGATGTTCGCGGTCCTCGCCCTGATGAGCGGCGCCCTCGCGGACCGGGTGAAGTCAGCGCCTGGTGCCTGTTCATCGACCCTCTGGGTGACCGTCGTCTACTTCCCGGTCGCCCACTGGGTCTGGCAGCCCGACGGCTGGCTCTTCAAGCTCAAGGTGATTCGACTTCGCCGGGGGACGGCCGTCCACATCAAACGCCGCGTCGGGGGCGCTCGCCGCCCTCCTCGTCGTCGGCAAGCGCATCGGCCTCCGCAAGGACCCCATGCGCCCCCACAGCCTCCCGCTGGTGATGCCGGCGCGGGCTGCTCTGGGTTCGGTGTGGTTCGGCTTCAACGCGCGCTCCGCGCTCGCCGCCAACGGCAGTCACCGCCGCGAACATTGGCCCTCCAACACCCAGGTCGCCACCGGCGCCGCCATGCCTCGGCTGGCTCGCCTACGACGCGCGTGCGGCACGGGGCCCGTTCAACACCCTCGGCGCCGCTCCGGGCCGTCGACGGCCTCTCGCCATCACCCCTCGGCGCCGTCGAACGGTGCGTGAACGCCCTCTCCCTCCTCCCTCCCAATATCACGGGCGCCGCTCCTCCATCGGCGTGTCGCAAACACCGATCCAAGAGCCGTCTGAAACTCCTGGGCGGGTCACGAGGCCTCAAGTTCCGCCTCGGGTACGAACGATTCCCACTGCGACGTGTCGGCGCTCCACCTCTCGGCGGCACTTACTCAGCACCCTCCTGCGTAGGCTCCTCGCCCACGGAAATGGCGTCGCTCGGCGCCGCCAGCTCGCGCCAGGCCGCCGGCGCCTTCGCCGTCCTCGCATACTCTTCACCCTCCCGTGGGATGCACTACGCCAAGCTCGTCGGACCTGCGACGTCGGCTTCCGCGCACGCCTGAGGAAGAAAGAGGTCGCCACGCGGCTCGACCGGGATCCTTCCACGCACGGACCGGCCTACGACCACAGCAGCCGTCGGCGGCACCTCGGACGCGACAGACGGACCGGACCCCGCAAGAAGAACAGGAAGCCACCCCGCACCACGAGAAGGTGGGACGCATGAAGCTCGTTCACCGCCGTCGGTCAAGCCGCACGCGTCGACGACATACAGGAAGCCTCCAGCGGTCGGCAATCCAGCGGCATGACCCATCACCGAGGTCCAGGGACACGGGACCGGGCCAGCGCGGCTCCACACCGAGGTCTACCGCGGGAGCCGAGTAAACCGACATCGACCACCGCTCCCCAGTCCGCATACGAGAAAGGTTTCTTTCCCCCCCCCCCCCCCCCCACCGCCCCTCTAGGCCACCCAGGACGCCCCGACGTCGTCTGACGTATCGTTCACACGACGCCGCCCCCCAACACACGGAAAGATCGGCGACGGCATTAGGTCTGGGCGTCACCGTCGAGACCGTTCGTCCAGCCGTAACCGCACCGGCGAACGCGGCCACCGGACGCCCTGTGAACCACCCTGATCGGGGAGCCGAGTGACGTAACCGAGCCATGCGACCACCAGAGCCGGAGACAGAGACCCCGGCAGCGATACGACGCAGGCCCGGCTCCGCCTCCTCACCGGGGAGGCGCCCGCGGGCACCCGGGACCCCACGGCCTGCGCCAACAGGGGCCGCCAGCTCACCGACGAGTGGCTCACAGGCTGCCCTCCTCGGCCGCGCACCACGACGGGACGCCGCACGCGCCCCTGCGCGCCGTCGCCGCCTACCTGTTTGGGGCATCGCCGACGCCCCCCCGCCAGGGCCTCGGGAGGAGGCCCGACCCCTGCTCCTCGAACCCGCCGTCCCCACCCTCCACGGGCCACCGGAACGCGCCACCGACCGCCTGACGCTGCCAGGACCAGGACCAGGTCGCCGCCGTCCCTCGGCCTCCCCGACGCCGACGCCTGCTGCCCCGCCGCGTCTAACGGGCCGCCGCCACCGTCTCGTAAGCGGGCGACGTGACTGGCGCGAGGGTGCCGTGGTGCTGCGCGCTCCCGCTCGGGCGGCGCGGTGCGCCGCGGGTCGCGGCGGGCGCGGGAGGCGCGGCGGGGTTCGTCGAGCCCGAGCGCCTGCCGCTCGCCGAGGCGTCGTCGAAGCAGGACGGCGAGGCGGTCCTCGGCCAGGGACCGCGCGGCCCGACGCGACCCCGTCTGCCCCTGCGCGCGCGGCCGCGGACGCGCGGGCGAGGCTGCCGCTGCCCCCACAACCGTGCGGCGGCGCGCGGCCGGCGGGCCGCTGACCGTGCAGTGGCCCGCCTGAGGGCGCGAGCAGTTCGTCACGCTGATCGGTGCCGGCGAGCACACCGTCGCCGCTGGGAGGCGCTGGAGTTCCCCCCCTTTCCCCAGCCCACTTCCACCCCCACCCCCGAGGCGTCGTCTCCACCGGCTCCTGCCGGAGTGAGGAGCGGGCTCCCGCCACCGGCCGCCAGCGCATACGCCGTCCAAAGATGGGACAGTCCGACCGGCTACCTGTCGAGGACCTGCGTGCCGGGCCCGCGGCGTCCGCACGCGCCGCGTGGCCACGGCCCAGATCTGCTAGCTGGTCGCCGCGTTGCTGCACGACATCGGCAAGGGGGGCGACGGCGACAACTGCGACAGATGGGCGAGTCGCCATCGCCCGGGACGTGGCCCGGCGGCATACCGGGCTTCGGCGCCGAGGACGCGGCGGTCCTGCCGCGCCTTCGTCCGCCACACACCTGCTGCTCGTCTTTTTTTCTTATCACCGCCGACGAGGCGCGCCTACGACGACCCGGCGACGGCCGGCGGTGACGGACGCGGTCGCGGACGCGGGACCCTCGGAGCTGCTCCAGGCCCGACCGAGGCCGACGCGCTGGCCCCGGCCCGGCGGCTGGAGCGCCTGGCGGTGCGTCGCTCCGTCACGCGGAGCTGGTTGCACGGCGGGCGGGGGCGGTGTCGCGGGTGAGCCGCGTCGCGGAAACAGGCCGTCCGCCGGTTCCTCCCAGCGCCGGTGACGGGGGAGGCAGCGGCGCTGGCGGCCGGGCGTGTGACGCGGGTGGCCCGGTGGTGCCGGCTGTTCCCCCGCGACGAGGGGCGCGGAGTGCTGCTGGCGGTGCCGGACCAGCCGGGTGCTGCGGCCGCGGCAGCGGGTTCTGGACGCTGCCCCGGATAGGCGGTGGCGGGCGGCGACGTACGGGCCGGGAGGCGGGTCCTGCTGCTGCGCTGGCGGGTCGCGCACGGAGTACGGGCGCAACTGCCCGGAGGCGCCGGCTGCGGAAGCGACATCTTCGCCGGGCGCTGGACGGGTCGCTGGACGTCGGCGGGCGCTGCGGAGCGCGCAGGCCGCTGACCGCGGCCGCCGCGCGGGGCGTCGGGCCCCCGCCCTCGGTGACCGTTCGGGTGGGGGCGGAGGGCGGTTCGCGCTCCGCGAGGTGCTGGAGGTCCGGGCGGAAGGAACGCCCTGATGTCTGCACTGCCCGGATCGCGCGGGCCTGGAGGGGGCGGGGTGTGGGTGCGGACGTGCGCATGTGTCGACGCTGGGGGGCAGTGTGGTCGATGCGGTCTATGTGACGGGTGTAGAGGGAGGGTTGGGTGTTATGCGGGATTTGGTGCGGCCTGTGGCGAGGTGGTGGAGCGGGTGCTGGGGTGAGGGGCGTTATTTTGCCCCGCGTCCCGCACCTTCACCTTTCTTCGGGGCAGGCCCCGGGCCCGTAACGCGGCTTCGCGCAGTGACCGGGGGCCTCCGCCTCCTGGGCCCCCGCCCGGCTGCCGCCCCCTCGGACCGCAACGCAACTGCGCCGCCGCTTGGCCGGGGCTTACGTCCCCTGGGCCCCTGAAGCGGCGCTGCGCGCGGCGGCGGGCTGCGCCAACCTGCGCCCCACCGGGGGCTGCGCCCAACCGGGGCGGTGCGCCCACGCTGCGCGCCCACCGGGGCTGCGCCCCACCGGGGGCTGCGTCGCCCCACCGGGGGGCTGCGTCACGGGGCTGCGACCCGCCACAGGACCCGTTCGGGCGCCCCGCCCGGGAACCACCCCGCACCGCGCGTCCGCCCAAGACAGGTCCTCACAGCGCGGACGGGCCGAATCAGCCCGTCCGGCGCTGGAGGACTGGGGGTACCCCCTACGGGCGGGAGCCCGCAGGGCGCTTCGCCGGTCCAGTGAGCGGGCCCCGGAGCGGGGTGCAGGGGCGGGCGGGCAGAGGGGTCAGAGGGCGGAGCCCAGTGGGGAGCTGGGGCCGGGGACGCCCCGCGCGTCCCGGTGCGCGCGCCGCGCGCCGTGGCCGGTGAGTGCAGGGCGCAGCCCCTGCGGGAAACGGCTGAAAGGGCGGGACAGGGGCTTCCTCATCCGGGTGCGGATAGCCTGGAGGGCGATGTCCCACCGCCCCGACCTCGAGGACGACGAGCGCGCGTGTCGATACTCTCACCGACGCCTGAGTGCGACGTTCAAACCCTGCGCGGACAAGGGAGCGGCCTGTCGCGAGGCGGCATCGACGCCACCGCCATGCGACGATCCGTCATCGCCCTGCTCGTAGGCGGCGACGTCGCCCTGTCGCGCGGTCGCTCGCGCGCGTTCATCAAGCAGCGTCAAGGCAGAGGGCGGGCGGCGAGGAGGTACTCCAAGGCCCTCACCGGTCCCAGCAGGTCGTCAAGATCGTCAACGACGAACTCGTCAGGCATCTCGCGGCGAGACCCGCCGCCATCACAGCTTCGCCAAGACCGCGACGCTTGTGATCATGCTCGCGGTCTCCCCAGGGTGCGCGGCAAGACGACCCTCGCGCGCAAGTTCAAGCTCGGTCTCTGCCGCTTGAAGAAGCAGGGGCAGCAGCCGCTGCCGCGTCGCTGGATGACCTCAGCGCCCCAACGCCGTCACACAGCTGAGCGTCGCTCGCTCGAGCGCGCGCGCGCGTCGACGGTCTACGCGCCGCCCCACGCCGGGCAACGGCGTGGGCGGACCGAGTCCAGTCGCCCAGGACTCGATCGAGCTACGCAAGTCCAAGGTCCACGACATCGTCAATCGTGGACACCGCCGGCCGTCCTCGGCATCGACACGAGCTGAGGCAGCAGGCGCGGACCTCAAGGCGTCGTCACCCGGACGAGACGCTGTTCGTCAGTCGACGCCATGATCGCGTCAGGACGCTGGTCAACACCGCCGAGGCCTTCCGCGACGTGCGTCGGCTTCGACGCGACAGTGGTGCTCTCCAAGACTCGACGGCGACGACACGGGCGCGTGCGGCGCTGTCCATGCGCACGCACGTCACCGGCAAGCAGATCATGTTCGCTCCAACGGCGAGAAGCTGGACGACTTCGACGCGTTCCACCCGAGACCGCATGGCGTCCGCCACGTCCTCGACGATGCGGCGACATGCGCATCACCATGATCGAGAAGGCCGAGCAGACCTTCAGCAGGCGAGCGGCGAGAAAAAATAAAGATCGGCGGCACACACGCTGCGAAGGCACCCAAGGAGTTCACGCTCGACGACTTCCTGGCCCAGATGGAGACAGCCTAACAAAGTCCGGAAGATGGGCTCACATCACGCAAGCTGCTCGGGATATCGTACTGCCGGGCATGGGGCAGATCAGAGGACCAGTATCAACACACCTCGACGAGCGACGACGTCGGCCGCCACCGCCGCGATCATCAAGTCGATGGACCCCGGCCAGAGCGCCAGGACCCGCCGACTCATCAACGGCTCGCGCCGGGCCCGTATCGCCAAGGGTCGGCGCAGGACGTCAGCGCCGGCAAGCAGTGGTCGAGCGGTCTTCGACGCGCGCAAGATCGATGTCTGCGCACCTGGCCCAGGGCGGCGGCATGCGAGGAATGCCGGGCCTGCCGGCATGGCGGCGGCGCGGGCAAGAAGAAGAAGCAGCAGACGCAGGCAAGCGGCAAGCGGCAGAGCGCCAACCCGATAGATGAGCGCAAGCGGAGGAGGCGGCGGCCGCCGACCCGCCGCGAAGAGGCCGCGGCCAACCCGCTGGGCCTGCCCTCGCGGCGCATGACGCGAACGAAGTGTCGAACTCCCGACGAATTCAAGAACCAGTTCTATGGTGATGGTTCTATGGAAAGAAAGCCCCGGCGCACCGTGCCGCGCGGAGGCTTGCTTCAGTGCTCGCGTATCGATGCTCCCGCGCCCAACTCACCTCAGCCACACCCGGGCGATGAGATGAGCGGAAATCACATTCGCGCATCCACACCGTTCGTCTCCCCGCGCACAGCTACTAGGGTGTGGCCCAACCCCGGCTCGGAGGTCCTTGCAGACACCTGCATCGCCGCGTCGTGTGGTGCGCGCCGCCGCGCGTCGAATCGCCCGTGTCGGACAGCAGGCGCGGTACCGCGCTGCGTAAGGATCGGCGTAGCCGTCACGGGCAGGCCACCCGGCCCGAGCCGATCCGGCCAGCAGGCCGCCAGCCGCGGCTGTCAGGTCCTCCAGGTCGTCCCGGCCTGTTGGGGTCGCAGTGGGCCGCGGTGGACATGGGATCGGCGAGCCTACGCGGCCGCGACCCGTCAGGGCGCCGGAGGCCGCGCAGCGCGCCGGCGAGACCTCAGTCCGGCCACAGGACGACGGGCGCGCCGCGCCGGAGCGCCCGGGCGCGGCCCGGGCGAGGGCGGCCGCCATGGCACGCGCGCGGGCCGCATCCGCAGACCCAGTAAGAGCGGGGTCGAATGGAGGCGGTCCGGCTGACCAGGTGAACGGCGGTGCCGTACGCGGGTCGCGACGTCCTCGCGTGTACGAGGCGGGCCGTCGGCGCTAGTTTTTGCCGGGTGGGCGCCAGCCGACTCTGCGGAGGGCTGATGGTCGAGCCCGCGCGCTCGTCTGGGTGTCGTACGCACGCGTGACGCTGGGCGCCCCGGACGGGCCGACCCTCAGCAGCGTATCCCAGGCTCGCTCGGTAGCCGCAGCCCAGCTCTACGCGTAGCCGGGCTTGGCGCGTCGACTTCCAGCTCGCTCGTAGACGCGCTTCTTGTACAGCGGAAGAAACGAGCATGCGTTCCTGGATTTCCGCCCAGTCGCGGGCCCGCGACCGGGACGGCGACGGGGACGGCCGTTGCCGTCGCACGAGCGTAGGTGTCATCGCATGCGCCCCAATCCGCCGAAATTCGGTGTCCTGGCCGAAGTGCCGCCCCCCACGTGCTGTCGTGCGCGCTGCCGAAACATCCCCCGGAGCCAGGGAACCCCGCTTCCGCCCGCGAGTCCAGGGGGGAGGCGCGAGAAGGTTCCCGTCCGCCCGCGATGGCATGTGCCGCCGCGCACCGCATGAGAGGAATACCCAGCCGCAAACCCTGAACGGGCCGGGAACGCGGGGTTGCGCCCGAGCGGATTCACACTCGGCAGGGCGGGGCCCGTACCATTCGCACCATGGCAAAGGCTCCCATTCTCACTCCGCAGGCGGAAGACTTCCCGCGCTGGTACCAGGACCTGATCAACAAGGCCGAACTGGCCGACAACGGCCCGGTGCGCGGCACCATGGTCATCCGCCCGTACGGCTACGGGCTGTGGGAGCGCATGCAGCAGGAGATGGACGCGCGGATCAAGGACGCGGGCGCCTCCAACGCGTACTTCCCGCTCTTCATCCCGCAGTCCTACCTGACGAAGGAGGCGGAGCACGTCGAGGGCTTCGCCCCCGAGCTCGCGGTCGTCACGCACGGCGGCGGCAAGGAGCTGGAGGAGCCGGTCGTCGTCCGGCCGACCTCCGAGACCATCATCAACGAGTACTTCTCCAAGTGGGTGCAGAGCTACCGCGACCTGCCCCTGCTGATCAACCAGTGGGCCAACGTGGTGCGTTGGGAGATGCGTCCGCGCGTCTTCCTGCGGACCAGCGAGTTCCTCTGGCAGGAGGGTCACACGGCGCACGCCACCTACGAGGACGCGCGCGACTACGCGGCGCGCATCCACCGCGACGTGTACTACGACTTCATGGTCAACGTCCTGGGCATCGACGTGGTGCTCGGCCGCAAGACGCCCAAGGAGCGCTTCGCCGGCGCGATCAACACCCTCACCCTCGAGGGCATGATGGGCGACGGCAAGGCCCTGCAGCTGGGCACCAGCCACGAGCTGGGCCAGAACTTCGCCAAGGCGTTCAACACCTCGTACCTGTCGAAGGACGGGAAGCAGGAGCTGGTCTGGCAGACCTCCTGGGGTGTCTCGACCCGCATGGTCGGCGGTCTGATCATGTCGCACGGCGACGACAGCGGCCTGCGCGTCCCGCCGCGGCTGGCGCCGGTCCAGGCCGTCGTCCTGGCGATCAAGGGCGACGACGCCGTCATCGCCAAGGTCCGCGAGATCGGTGACGCGCTCAAGGCCGCGGGCGTCCGCGTCCAGGTCGACGACCGCACCGACACCCCGTTCGGCCGCCGCGCGGTGGACTGGGAGCTCAAGGGCGTCCCGGTGCGCATCGAGATCGGCCCGCGCGACCTGGAGAACGGCACCGCGATGCTGGCCCGCCGCATCCCCGGCGGCAAGGAGCCGGTGCGCATCGACGAGCTCGCCGCGCTGCTGCCCAAGGTCCTGGAGGAGGACCAGGCGCTGCTGCTGAGCCAGTCCCGCGAGCGCCGCGAGTCCCGCACCTCCGACGTGTCGACCCTGGAGCAGGCGGCCGAGGCCGCGCTGGCCGGCGGCTGGGCGCGCATCCCCGTGGGCGACGCTGGGCGCCGAGGGCGAGGCGAAGCTGGCCGAGCAGGCGGTGACCGTGCGCTGCCTGGTCACCGAGGACGGCGGAGTGCCGGACGCGGACGACGCGCCGGGCACGATCGCGATCGTCGGCCGCTCGTACTGAGCCGGAGCGGGCCCGGGGGTGTCCCGGGCCCGCTGCTGACCCATGGGTCAGGTTCGCCCCGGGTTGCCGACAGGTGCGCGAGTTCTGTGGTCCCGAACGGATACTGACTGGTACGTGCAAAATATTTGGGATGGCCCGGTATCGGAACACCGGGCCGTCCCCACTCGTTGTCACGACGTGAGCACGACACCACCTGTTCTCGCCGCAGAGCTGGCGCAGGCGTGGGCCGACATTCAGCGGTTCCACCCCGAGCTGCCGGATCTCGCCGCGCCCGAATCGTTGATCGGGGAGTCGTCGTCCGCGTGCGGCGCCGAACTCTCCTTCGAAAGGCTGCTGCACGAGGCAGTGCACGGCATCGCGGCCGCCCGCGGTGTCCGGGACACCTCACGCGCCGGCCGCTACCACAATCGCCGGTTCCTGGCGATCGCCGAGGAGCTGGGGCTCGACCACAGCGACGAGCCGCATCCCAGCAGCGGCTTCTCCCTGGTCGTGCTCACCCCGGAGGCGCGCAAGCGCTACCGCCCGACCATCGACAGACTCCAGCGCGCGCTCAAGGCGCACACGGTGGCCACCGCGGCCGACACCTCGCGCTCCTTCCGCGGCCCGGCCGCGCGGCACGGGTCGTCCGGCGGCGGGGTGCGGGTGAAGGCCGTGTGCGAGTGCGGGCGCAACGTCCGCGTCGTGCCGTCCGTGCTCGCCCAGGCGCCGATCATGTGCGGTGGCTGCGGGCAGCCGTTCCGGATCCCCGAGGCGATGTCCGTGGGCTGAGGGCCGAGGGGCCGGGGGGCGGTCGTCCGCGGGACGGCCGGACCCGGGTCGGCGCGGGCCGGGAGCGTGTGGCACAATAGGGGGCTGTACTCGACAGTCGCACAGGACCCCTCTCTCCTCCGGCTGACGCGTCCATCGGGCACCCGAGTACCGCAACCCCACGTGGCATCCCGTTGTGCCCAACCACGTCAAGACCAGGAGACACCACTCCAGTGGCAGTCAAGATCAAGCTGAAGCGTCTGGGCAAGATCCGTTCGCCTCACTACCGCATCGTCGTCGCCGACTCCCGCACCCGCCGTGACGGCCGTGCGATCGAGGAGATCGGTCTGTACCACCCGGTGCAGAACCCCTCGCGCATCGAGGTCGACTCGGAGCGCGCGCAGTACTGGCTGAGCGTCGGCGCCCAGCCGACCGAGCCCGTCCTGGCCATCCTGAAGGTCACCGGCGACTGGCAGAAGTTCAAGGGCCTGCCCGCCCCGGCCCCGATGCTCGTGGCCGAGCCCAAGGACAAGCGCGCCGCGTTCGAGGCGTTCACCAAGGCCCTCGAGGCCAACGAGGCGAAGGGTGAGGCCATCACCCCGAAGGCCAAGAAGTCGGAGAAGAAGGACGAGGCCGCCGAGGCTGCCGAGTCCGCCGAGTCGACCGAGGCCTGAGCATGCTTGAGGAGGCCCTTGAGCACTTGGTCAAGGGCATCGTCGACAACCCCGACGAGGTGCAGGTGGCCTCGCGCAACCTGCGCCGCGGGCGCGTGCTGGAAGTCCGGGTCCACCCGGACGACCTCGGCAAGGTGATCGGCCGCAACGGCCGCACCGCCCGCGCGCTGCGTACCGTCGTGGGCGCCATCGGCGGCCGTGGCATCCGGGTCGACCTCGTCGACGTGGATCAGGTCCGCTGACGAGCGGCAGAGCACCGGCACGGGCCGGGAAGGGTTCTCCTTCCCGGCCCGTTGTCGTCTGTACAGAGACAGTGAGAAGGAACGAATCGTGCAGCTCGTAGTGGGCAGGATCGGCCGAGCCCATGGCATCAGGGGCGAGGTCACCGTTGAGGTGCGGACGGACGAGCCCGAGCTGAGGCTGGGCCCCGGGGCCGTGCTGCTGACCGATCCCGCGGGCAGGGGCCCGCTGACCGTCGAGACCGGCCGGGTGCACAGCGGACGGCTGCTGCTCCGGTTCACCGGCGTCGCCGACCGCACCGCGGCCGAGGCGCTCCGCAACACCGTCCTGATCGCCGACGTGGACCCGGACGAGACGCCCGAGGACCCCGAGGAGTTCTACGACCACCAACTGGTCGACCTGGACGTCGTCACCCTCGACGGCACGCCCGTCGGACGGATCACCGAGATCGCCCACCTGCCGTCCCAGGACCTCTTCATCGTGGAGCGGCCGGACGGCGGCGAGGTGATGATCCCCTTCGTCGAGGAGATCGTGACGGAGATCGACCTGGAGGCGCAGCGCGCGGTCGTCGATCCGCCGCCCGGGCTGCTCGACGCGGAGCGGGCCGAGGTCGTCGGGACGCGGGACGACGAGGGCGGGCAGTGATGCGCCTCGACGTCGTCACCATCTTCCCCGAGTACCTCGAACCGCTGAACGTCTCGCTCGTGGGCAAGGCCCGCGCCCGCGGCCGGCTCGACGTGCGCATCCACGACCTGCGGAACTGGACGCACGACAACAGCACAACACCGTCGACGACACCCCCTACGGCACCACGCACTCCAGGTAGGTTCCCGGCGATTTTCTAATGGTCTATGCACTAGCCGAAGCCCTGGGTGTCGAGGTCAAAGCATGGACGAACAATGCATCACTCAGCCTCGGCCTCGGAGGGCAGAAGGGCCCGAGTTGATCCCGTGGTTGATCCACGACGCCCACAGCACAAGGCCGGCCGTTCTCACCCCAAAGGAAACTCGAGCAACGTCCGGAAACGCGTAGGATTCGGGCACACAACACGAGAATTGCCTCATTCAACTCAAGGATCTTACGATATATCACACTTGTGAGCTGAGTCTCGCATGTTCTTCTTTGACACAGTTACATAGTTATCTCCTATTCCGTTGGCTCTGTGTATGAGGAGAGATTCACTCACGTGTGATATACGGCTTGCCGGACAGCTCGACGGCCAGTTCCTGGGTGAACGGCCGGCCGCTGGGCGTCGGGACGACCAGCACGGGCCGCTCGTCTCCGGGCCCGAGGCGATGATCTCGTCCAGCGCCTCGCCCCAGGGCTCGGGCTTCATGACCATGCCGGGACCGCCGCCGTAGGGGGTGTCGTCGACGGTGTTGTGCTTGTCGTGCGTCCAGTTCCGCAGGTCGTGGATGCGCACGTCGAGCCGGCCGCGGGCGCGGGCCTTGCCCACGAGCGAGACGTTCAGAGCGGTTCGAGGTACTCGGGGAAGATGGTGACGACGTCGAGGCGCATCACTGCCCGCCCTCGTCGTCCCGCGTCCCGACGACCTCGGCCCGCTCCGCGTCGAGCAGCCCCGGGCGGCGGATCGACGACCGCGCGCTGCGCCTCCAGGTCGATCTCCGTCACGATCTCCTCGACGAAGGGATCATCACCTCGCCGCCGTCCGGCCGCTCCACGATGAAGAGGTCCTGGGACGGCAGGTGGGCGATCTCGGTGATCCGTCCGACGGGCGGTGCCGTCGAGGGTGACGACGTCCAGGTCGACCAGTTGTGGTCGTAGAACTCCTCGGGGTCCTCGGGCGTCTCGTCCGGGTCCACGTCGGCGATCAGGACGGGTGTTGCGGAGCGCCTCGGCCGCGGTGCGGTCGGCGACGCCGGTGAACCGGAGCAGCAGCCGTCCGCTGTGCACCCGGCCGGTCTCGACGGTCAGCGGGCCCCTGCCCGCGGGATCGGTCAGCAGCACGGCCCGTCGGGCCCAGCCTCAGCTCGGGCTCGTCCGTCCGCACCTCAACGGTGACCTCGCCCTGATGCCATGGGCTCGGCCGATCCTGCCCACTACGAGCTGCACGATTCGTTCCTTCTCACTGTCTCTGTACAGACGACAACGGGCCGGGAAGGAGAACCCTTCCCGGCCCCGTGCCGGTGCTCTGCCGCTCGTCAGCGGACCTGATCCACGTCGACGAGTCGACCCGGATGCCACGGCCGCCGATGGCGCCCACGACGGTACGCAGCGCGCGGGCGGTGCGGCCGTTGCGGCCGATCACCTTGCCCGAGGTCGTCCGGTGGACCCGGACTTCCAGCACGCGCCCGCGGCCGCAGGTTGCGCGAGGCCACCTGCACCTCGTCGGGGTTGTCGACGATGCCCTTGACCAAGTGCTCAAGGGCCTCCTCAAGCATGCTCAGGCCTCGGTCGACTCGGCGGACTCGGCAGCCTCGGCGGCCTCGTCCTTCTTCTCCGACTTCTTGGCCTTCGGGGTGATGGCCTCACCCTTCGCCTCGTTGGCCTCGAGGGCCTTGGTGAACGCCTCGAACGCGGCGCGCTTGTCCTTGGGCTCGGCCACGAGCATCGGGGCCGGGGCGGGCAGGCCCTTGAACTTCTGCCAGTCGCCGGTGACCTTCAGGATGGCCAGGACGGGCTCGGTCGGCTGGGCGCCGACGCTCAGCCAGTACTGCGCGCGCTCCGAGTCGACCTCGATGCGCGAGGGGTTCTGCACCGGGTGGTACAGAACGATCTCCTCGATCGCACGGCCGTCACGGCGGGTGCGGGAGTCGGCGACGACGATGCGGTAGTGAGGCGAACGGATCTTGCCCAGACGCTTCAGCTTGATCTTGACTGCCACTGGAGTGGTGTCTCCTGGTCTTGACGTGGTTGGGCACAACGGGATGCCACGTGGGGTTGCGGTACTCGGGTGCCCGATGGACGCGTCAGCCGGAGGAGAGAGGGGTCCTGTGCGACTGTCGAGTACAGCCCCCTATTGTGCCACACGCTCCCGGCCGCGCCGACCCGGGTCCGGCCGTCCCGCGGACGACCGCCCCCCGGCCCCTCGGCCCTCAGCCCACGGACATCGCCTCGGGGATCCGGAACGGCTGCCCGCAGCCACCGCACATGATCGGCGCCTGGGCGAGCACGGACGGCACGACGCGGACGTTGCGCCCGCACTCGCCACACGGCCTTCACCCGCACCCCGCCGCCGGACGACCCGTGCCGCGCGGCCGGGCCGCGGAAGGAGCGCGAGGTGTCGGCCGCGGTGGCCACCGTGTGCGCCTTGAGCGCGCGCTGGAGTCTGTCGATGGTCGGGCGGTAGCGCTTGCGCGCCTCCGGGGTGAGCACGACCAGGGAGAAGCCGCTGCTGGGATGCGGCTCGTCGCTGTGGTCGAGCCCCAGCTCCTCGGCGATCGCCAGGAACCGGCGATTGTGGTAGCGGCCGGCGCGTGAGTGTCCCGGACACCGCGGGCGGCCGCGATGCCGTGCACTGCCTCGTGCAGCAGCCTTTCGAAGGAGAGTTCGGCGCCGCACGCGGACGACGACTCCCCGATCAACGATTCGGGCGCGGCGAGATCCGGCAGCTCGGGGTGGAACCGCTGAATGTCGGCCCACGCCTGCGCCAGCTCTGCGGCGAGAACAGGTGGTGTCGTGCTCACGTCGTGACAACGAGTGGGGACGGCCCGGTGTTCCGATACCGGGCCATCCCAAATATTTTGCACGTACCAGTCAGTATCCGTTCGGGACCACAGAACTCGCGCACCTGTCGGCAACCCGGGGCGAACCTGACCCATGGGTCAGCAGCGGGCCCGGGACACCCCCGGGGCCCGCTCCGGCTCAGTACGAGCGGCCGACGATCGCGATCCGTGCCCGGCGCGTCGTCCGCGTCCGGCACTCCGCCGTCCTCGGTGACCAGGCAGCGCACGGTCACCGCCTGCTCGGCCAGCTTCGCCTCGCCCTCGGCGCCCAGCGTCGCCCACGGGATGCGCGCCCAGCCGCCGGCCAGCGCGGCCTCGGCCGCCTGCTCCAGGGTCGACACGTCGGAGGTGCGGGACTCGCGGCGCTCGCGGGACTGGCTCAGCAGCAGCGCCTGGTCCTCCTCCAGGACCTTGGGCAGCAGCGCGGCGAGCTCGTCGATGCGCACCGGCTCCTTGCCGCCGGGGATGCGGCGGGCCAGCATCGCGGTGCCGTTCTCCAGGTCGCGCGGGCCGATCTCGATGCGCACACGGGACGCCCTTGAGCTCCCAGTCCACCGCGCGGCGGCCGAACGGGGTGTCGGTGCGGTCGTCGACCTGGACGCGGACGCCCGCGGCCTTGAGCGCGTCACCGATCTCGCGGACCTTGGCGATGACGGCGTCGTCGCCCTTGATCGCCAGGACGACGGCCTGGACCGGCGCCAGCCGCGGCGGGACGCGCAGGCCGCTGTCGTCGCCGTGCGACATGATCAGACCGCCGACCATGCGGGTCGAGACACCCCAGGAGGTCTGCCAGACCAGCTCCTGCTTCCCGTCCTTCGACAGGTACGAGGTGTTGAACGCCTTGGCGAAGTTCTGGCCCAGCTCGTGGCTGGTGCCCAGCTGCAGGGCCTTGCCGTCGCCCATCATGCCCTCGAGGGTGAGGGTGTTGATCGCGCCGGCGAAGCGCTCCTTGGGCGTCTTGCGGCCGAGCACCACGTCGATGCCCAGGACGTTGACCATGAAGTCGTAGTACACGTCGCGGTGGATGCGCGCCGCGTAGTCGCGCGCGTCCTCGTAGGTGGCGTGCGCCGTGTGACCCTCCTGCCAGAGGAACTCGCTGGTCCGCAGGAAGACGCGCGGACGCATCTCCCAACGCACCACGTTGGCCCACTGGTTGATCAGCAGGGGCAGGTCGCGGTAGCTCTGCACCCACTTGGAGAAGTACTCGTTGATGATGGTCTCGGAGGTCGGCCGGACGACGACCGGCTCCTCCAGCTCCTTGCCGCCGCCGTGCGTGACGACCGCGAGCTCGGGGGCGAAGCCCTCGACGTGCTCCGCCTCCTTCGTCAGGTAGGACTGCGGGATGAAGAGCGGGAAGTACGCGTTGGAGGCGCCCGCGTCCTTGATCCGCGCGTCCATCTCCTGCTGCATGCGCTCCCACAGCCCGTAGCCGTACGGGCGGATGACCATGGTGCCGCGCACCGGGCCGTTGTCGGCCAGTTCGGCCTTGTTGATCAGGTCCTGGTACCAGCGCGGGAAGTCTTCCGCCTGCGGAGTGAGAATGGGAGCCTTTGCCATGGTGCGAATGGTACGGGCCCCGCCCTGCCGAGTGTGAATCCGCTCGGGCGCAACCCCGCGTTCCCGGCCCGTTCAGGGTTTGCGGCTGGGTATTCCTCTCATGCGGTGCGCGGCGGCACATGCCATCGCGGGCGGACGGGAACCTTCTCGCGCCTCCCCCCTGGACTCGCGGGCGGAAGCGGGGTTCCCTGGCTCCGGGGGATGTTTCGGCAGCGCGCACGACAGCACGTGGGGGGCGGCACTTCGGCCAGGACACCGAATTTCGGCGGATTGGGGCGCATGCGATGACACCTACGCTCGTGCGACGGCAACGGCCGTCCCCGTCGCCGTCCCGGTCGCGGGCCCGCGACTGGGCGGAAATCCAGGAACGCATGCTCGTTCCGCTGTACGAAGCGGTCTACGAGCGGCTGGAAGTCGACGCGGCCGCCCGGCTGCTGAGCCTGGGCTGCGGCTCGGGCCTCGCCCTGCTGATGGCGGCCGCCCGGGGCGCCCGCGTCAGCGGCGTCGACACCGACGAGCGCCGGCTCGACCTCGCCCGCGAGCGGCTGGCGGCCCACCCGGCCGCCGCGACGGCCCGCCTCGGCACCGCCCCCGAGGACGTCGCGGACCCCGACGGCCCGCCGTTCACCCTGGTCACCGCCTTCGACCCGCTCTACTGCGCGGACGGCACCGCGCGCGACATGGCGGCCGCCCTCGCCCGGGCCGCCGCCCGGGCCCGGCGCGGCGCGCCCGTCGTCCTGGCCGGCTGGGGCCCGCCGGAGCGCTGCGCGGCCTCCGGCGCCCTGCGGGTCGCGGCGCGGCTCGCCGATCCCATGTCCACCGCGGCCCACTGGCGCCCCAACGGCCGGGACGACCTGGAGGACCTGGCCCGGCTGGCGGGCCTGCGGCCGGACGGCTCGGGCCGGGTGGCCTGCCCGTACGGCTACGCCGACCTGGCCAGCGCGGTCCGCGGCCTGCTGTCCACCGGGGCGTTCGACGCGGCGGCGCGCACCACCGACCAGGAGCAGGTGTCCAAGGAACTCACCGAGGCCGTCCACCCCTATCTGCGCGGGGACGGAACGGTGTGGATGCCGAATGTGTTCCGCTATCTCATCGCCCGGGTGTGCTGAGGGAGTTGGGGCGGGGAGCATCGGCGCGAGCATGAAGAAAAGCCCCCGGCGGCGGGCCGGGGGCTTTCTTTCCATGAACCTCAGCCCATGAACTTCTTGAATTCGTCGGGGAGTTCGAACTTCTTCGCGTCATCGCCCGAGGGCAGGCCCAGCGGGTTGGCCGCGGCCTCTTCGCGGCGGGCGGCGGCCGCCGCCTCCTCCGCCTTGCGCTTCATCGGGTTGCCGCTCTGCCGCTTGCCCTTGGCCTGCTTCTGCTGCTTCTTCTTCTTGCCCGCGCCGCCGCCCATGCCGGGCAGGCCCGGCATTCCCGGCATGCCGCCGCCCTGGGCCATGCGCGACATCATCTTGCGCGCGTCGAAGAACCGCTCGACCAACTGCTTGACGGCGCTGACGTCCACGCCCGAACCCTTGGCGATACGGGCCCGGCGCGAGCCGTTGATGATCGTCGGGTCCTGGCGCTCGGCCGGGGTCATCGACTTGATGATCGCGGCGGTGCGGTCGACGTCGCGCTCGTCGAGGTTGTTGATCTGGTCCTTGATCTGCCCCATGCCCGGCAGCATCCCGAGCAGCTTGCTGATGGAGCCCATCTTCCGGACCTGCTCCATCTGGGCCAGGAAGTCGTCGAGCGTGAACTCCTTGGGGCCCTTCGCCAGCTTGGCCGCCATCTTCTCGGCCTCGGCCTGGCTGAAGGTCTGCTCGGCCTTCTCGATCAGGGTGAGCATGTCGCCCATGTCGAGGATGCGGGACGCCATGCGGTCCGGGTGGAACGCGTCGAAGTCGTCCAGCTTCTCGCCGTTGGAGGCGAACATGATCTGCTTGCCGGTGACGTGCGCGATGGACAGCGCCGCACCGCCCCGTGCGTCGCCGTCGAGCTTGGAGAGCACCACGCCGTCGAAGCCGACGCCGTCGCGGAAGGCCTCGGCGGTGTTGACCGCGTCCTGACCGATCATGGCGTCGACGACGAACAGCGTCTCGTCCGGGGTGACGACGGCCTTGATGTCCGCGGCCTGCTGCATCATCTCGGTGTCGATGCCGAGACGGCCGGCGGTGTCCACGATGACGATGTCGTGGACCTTGGACTTGGCGTACTCGATCGAGTCCTTGGCGACCTGGACCGGGTCGCCCACGCCGTTGCCCGGCTGCGGCGCGTAGACCGCGACGCCGGCGCGCTCGGCGACGACGCTCAGCTGGTTGACGGCGTTGGGGCGCTGGAGGTCACAGGCGACGAGCAGCGGGCTGTGCCCCTGCTTCTTCAGCCAGAGACCGAGCTTGCCCGCGAGGGTCGTCTTGCCCGCACCCTGGAGACCGGCGAGCATGATCACGGTCGGGGCGGTCTTGGCGAAGCGGAGGCGGCGGGTCTCGCCGCCGAGGATGCCGACGAGTTCGTCGTTGACGATCTTGACGACCTGCTGGGCCGGGTTGAGGGCCTTGGAGACCTCCTCGCCGCCCGCCCTCTCCTTGACCTGCTTGATGAACGCGCGGACCACCGACAGGGCGACGTCGGCCTCGAGCAGGGCGATGCGGATCTCGCGGGCGGTGGCGTCGATGTCCGCCTCGGACAGCCGCCCCTTGCCGCGCAGGGATTTGAACGTCGCACTCAGGCGGTCGGAGAGGGTATCGAACACGGCGCTCGTCGGTCCTCGAGGTCGGGGGCGGGTGGGAATCGCCCTCCAGGGTATCCGCACCCGGGATGGAGGAAGCCCCGGTCCCGCCCTTTCACCGTTTCCCGCAGGGGCTGCGCCCCTGCACCACCCCACGGCGCGCGGCGCGCACCGGGACGCGGGGGGCTCCGCCCCCACACCCCACTGGGGGCTCCGCCCCTCTGGACCCCTGCCCGGGGCCCCGCCCCTGCACCCCGCCGGGGGCCCCGCCCCCTGGACCCCCGAAGCGCCCTGCGGGCTCCCCCAGAGGGGGTACCCCCCAGTCCTCAAGCGCCGGACGGGCTGATTCAGCCCGTCCGGCGCTTGAGGACAACTGTGCGGAGCGCGGTTGCGGGGTCCGGGGCGGAGCCCCGAACGGGGTCCAGGGGGCGCAGCCCCCGGTGGGGCGCAGCCCCCGGTGGGGCGCAGCCCCCGGTGGGGCGCAGCCCCCGGTGGGGCGCAGCCCCCGGTGGGGCGCAGCCCCCGGTGGGGCGCAGCCCCCGGTGGGGCGCAGGTTGGCGCAGCCCCGCCCGCCGCGCGCAGCGCGGCTTCAGGGGCCCAGGGGACGAAGCCCCGGCCAACGGCGGCGCAGTTGCGTTGCGGGCCGAGGGGCGCAGCCCCGGGCGGGGGCCCAGGAGGCGGAGCCCCCGGTCACGCGGCGAAGCCGCGTTACGGGCCCGGGGGCCTGCCCCGGAAGAAACGGTGAAAGGGCGGGACCGGGGCAAAACCCCCCTCACCCCAGCACCCGCTCCACCACCCCCGCCACAGCCGCCACCTCCCGCTCCCCCAACATCTCCCCTCTCACACCCGTCACATAGAACGCATCGACCACACTGCCCCCAGCGTCGACACATGCGCACTCCGCACCCACACCCCCGCCCCCTCCAGCGCCCGCGCGATCCGGTGCAGCAGACCAGGCGCGTCCTCCGCCCGGACCTCCAGCACCGTCGCGGATCGCGAACCGCCCTCCGCGACGGTCACCGAGGGCGGGGGCACGACGCCCGGCGGCGGCCCGCGTAGGCGGCCTCGCGCTCCGCCAGCCGCCCGCCGACGTCCAGCGACCCGTCCAGCGCCCGGACGAGATCGCTCCGCAGCCGGGCCGCCTCCGGCAGTTCGCCGTACTCCGTCGCGACCCGCCAGCGCAGCAGCAGGACGCCGCCCACGGCCCGTACGTCGGCCGCCCGCACCGCCAGCCGGTGCAGCGCCAGAACCCCTGCCGCGGCCGGCAGCACCCCCGGCTGGTCCGGCACCGCCAGCAGCAGCTCCGCGCCCTCGTCGCGGGGGAACAGCCGCACCACCGGGCCACCCGCGTCACACGCCTCGACCGCCAGCGCCCGCTGCTCCCCCGTCACCGGCGCCGGGAACGCGGACGGCCGTTCCGCGACCGGCTCACCCGCGAGCACCGCCCCCGCCCGCCGCACCAGCTCCGCGACGAGCGACGCCCGCCAGGCGCTCCACGCCGCCGGGCCGGTGGCCAGCGCGTCGGCCTCGGTCAGGGCGTGGAGCAGCTCCAGGGTCCCCGCGTCCGCGACCGCGTCCGTCACCGCGCGGACCGTCGCCGGGTCGTCGAGGTCGCGCCTCGTCGCGGTCTCGACGAGCAGCAGGTGGTGGCGGACGAGCGCGGCGAGGACCGCCGCGTCCTCGGCGCCGAAGCCGATCCGCCGGGCCACGTCCCGGGCGATGGCCTCGCCCTCGACCGAGTGGTCGCCGTCGCCCCCCTTGCCGATGTCGTGCAGCAACGCGGCGACCAGCAGCAGATCCGGCCGGGCCACGCGGCGCGCGAGGGCCGCGGCCCGGACGCAGGTCTCGACCAGGTGCCGGTCGACGGTCCAGCGGTGGACGGCGTTGCCGCTGCGGCCGGTGGCGGACCCGCTCCCACTCCGGCAGGAGCCGGGAGACGACGCCCTCCGACTCCAGCGCCTCCCAGGCGGCGACGGTGTGCTCGCCGGCACCGAGCAGCGTGACGAACTGCTCGCGCGCCTCGGCGGGCCACGGCACGGGCAGCGGCCCGCCGGCCGCGAGCCGCCGCACGGTGTGGGGGGCCAGCGGCAGCCCGGCCCGCGCGGCCGCGGCCGCGGCGCGCAGGGGCAGGACGGGGTCGCGGTCGGGCCGCGCGGTCCGGGCGAGGACCGCCTCGCCGTCCTGCTCGACGACGCCCTCGGCGAGCGGCAGGCGCTCGGGCTCGACGAACCCGCCGCGTCCCCCGCGCCCGCCGAGGACCCGGCGCAGCCGCGGCCGCCCGGAGCGGGAGCGCAGCACCCGGCCGACCTCGCGCCAGGTCACGTCGCCCGCGTACGAGACGGTGGCGGCGGCCCGGTAGACGCGGCGCAGCAGGGCGTCGGCGTCGGGGAGGCCGAGGACGGCGGCGACCTGGTCCTGGTCCTGCAGCAGTCAGGCGGTCGGTGGCGCGTCCGGTGGCCCGGTGGAGGGCGTCGCGGGTGTCGAGGAGCAGGGTGCGGGCCTCCTCCAGGCCCCCTGGCGGGGGGCGTCGGCGAGCCAGGAGGCGGCGACGGCGCGCAGCGCGTGTGGCGTCCCGCAGGCCGCCGCGGGCCTCCTTGAGGTCGGGTTCGAGGAGGAAGCGCAACTCGCCCTGGCGGCCAGGCGCGTTCCTCGCAGAGTTCGCCGCCAGTTCGGGCAGCCGCCGGGGGGCCTGGGCGCGCCAGTCGGCGTAGGCGGCGGTGCGCAGAGGCGGCGGTGGAGGGGCGGGGTCGCCGGCGAGGTGGCGGGCGTCGAGGAGGCCGAGGTGGACCTTGAGGTCGTCGGCGGCCGTGGCACGGGCCCCGGCGGGCGTGCGGACGGCGTGGTCGAGGGCGATCCCCATGTCCCAGACGGGGTACCAGACGCCGGTCGGCGACGGCGGCGACGCGGGCCGGGGTCGGCGGTGGGGTGGTGCAGGCAGGAGAGGTCGAGATCGCTGCGGGGGGACAACTCGCCGCGCCCGTAGCCCCCGACGGCCACCAGGGCGACGTCGTGGGCGCGGCCGAGGAGGGCGCCGAGCCACTCGTCGGTGAGGCGGGCGAGCCCGGTGCGCAGCGCCGGCCCGGCGGGCGCCTCCCCGGTGAGGAGGCGCGAGCCGGGCCGCGGCGTAGCCGCCGGGGTCCGTCGCGTGGCGTCGGTGGGTCGCAGGCCGGTGTACGTCAACTCGGCTCCCTCGTCGGGTGGTTCACAGGGCGTCGGGGCCGCGTTCGCCGGTGCGGACGCGGACGACGGTCTCGACGGGGACGACCCAGACCTTGCCGTCGACGATCTTTCCGGTGCGGGCGGTGGTGACGATGACGTCGACGACGTCGGGGGGCGTCCTGGTCCTCGACGAGAACCTCTATGCGGGACTTGGGGAGGGTGTCGATGCGGTACTCGGCCCCGCGGTAGACCTCGGTGTGGCCGCGCTGGCGCCGTGTCCCTGGACCTCGGTGATGGTCAGGCCCTGGATGCCGAACCGCTGAGGGCTTCCTTGATGTCGTCGACGCGGTGCGGCTTGACGACGGCGGGGACGAGCTTCATGCGTCCACCTTCTTGTGGTGCTGGGGTGCTTCCTGTGCTTCTTGCGGGGTCCGGTCCGTGCTGCGCGTCGAGGTGCCGCCGACGGCGCTGTGGTCGTAGGCGGTCTCGGCGTGGAAGGCCCGGTCACGAGGCCGGCGACCTCGTCGTCCTCGGCGGCGCGGAAAGCCGACGGTCCGGTCCACGAGCTTGGCGAGCAGCCACGAGAGGGTGAAGGAGTAGGCGAGGACGGCGAAGGCGCCGGCGGCCTGGCGGCCGAGCTGGACGGCGCCGCCGACGCCGTCCGTGGCGAGGAGGCCGACGAGGAGGGTGCCGAGGAGGCCGCCGACGAGGTGGACGCCGATACACGTCGAGGGAATCGTCGTACCCGAGGCGGAACTTGAGGCCGACCGCCCAGGAGCAGACGGCTCCGGCGACGACGCCGATGAGGAGGGCGCCGAAGGCGTTCACCGCGGCGCCGGAGGGGTGATGGCGACGAGGCCGGCGACGGCCCCGGAGGCGGCGCCGAGGGTGGTGAACGCGCCGTGCCGCACGCGCTCGTAGGCGAGCCAGCCGAGCATGGCGGCGCCGTGGCGACCTGGGTGTTGAGGGCCATGTTCGCGGCGGTGCCGTTGGCGGCGAGCGCGGAGCCGGCGTTTGAAGCCGAACCACCCGAACCAGAGCAGCCCGGCGCCGAGCATCACCAGCGGGAGGCTGTGGGGGCGCATGGGGTCCTGCGGAAGCCGATGCGCTTGCCGACGACGAGGAGGGCGGCTGAGCGCCCCGACGCCGGCGTTGATGTGGACGCCGTGCCGCCGGCGAAGTCGATCACCTTGAGCTTGAAGAGCCAGCCGTCGGGCTGCCAGACCCAGTGGGCGACCGGAGAAGTAGACGACGGTCACCCAGAGGGTGATGAACAGGCACCAGGCGCTGAACTTCACCCGGTCCGCGAGGGCGCCGCTCATCAGGGCGGGGGTGAGGACCGCGAAACATCAGCTGGAAGAGGACGGAACGCGAAGACCGCGGATGCCCTCCTTGCCGCGCGTGAGGCGTGTCGGGCCGGATGCCCTTGAGCCCGATGTGGTCCAGGTTGCCCAGGGAGGCCGGCCGCCGATGTCGTCCCCGAAGGCGCAGCGAGTAGCCGAAGAGGACCCAGAGCCACGGTGACGATGCCGAGCGAGAGACGAAGGACATCATCAGCATGTTCAGAGCGCTCTGACCCGGACCATGCCGCCGTAGAAGAAGGCCAGGCCCGGAGTCATCAGCATCACGAGCGCGGCGCTGATCAGGACGAACGCGGTGTCCGCTGCATTCACGACCGTGTCTCCTCGCGGGTGGGGCCCATGCCCCGTGCGCGAGGGGTCCGTGGCGGGCCGGTGTGGCCACGAGGCTGACGCAGCACGGTTTCGGCCAGGACAGACCGCTGTTCGGGCCGGTGACGAAGGCGGCCGCCGTGTTACGGCACGGTGCAACGGCAGCTTGCCCGGCGTCCCGTCCGCCCCGGGCCCCTTCCGTTGGGAAACACGGGACCGGCCCGCGGCGACCCGCCCGGTGTGACCGCGTGGGGGAAGCGACGAGTCGGGTCCGTACGGATGAGGGTCGCCGCAGGCCGGGGTCGGAGGGCCGGGAGGAGCCCGGCGGGTCACACCGCGTGGGCGGGCCTCGGTTTCCGGCAGGTGGAGGGCGAGTTGCGTCGGTCAGGTCGCGCACCTCGGTGACGCCGGCGAAGTCGCGCAGGGCGGTGCCGGCGGTCTTGCGGAGGCGGTTGTTGACCCGCTCGGAAGCGGACCTGCTTGGCGATGCGGAGGGCCTTGCCAGATGGGCCGTGGACTCCTCGGGCTCGCGCTCCATCAGATCCACGGTGGCCAGGCCGATGAGGTTGTTTTTAGGGCGTACGAGTCGAGCTGGTGCTCGCCGTCCTCCTCGAAGAGGGTGAACGGCCCGCTCCATCTTGGGCGGGAGAGCGAGGCGTACGTGGGGCTGCGCGCCCGCGACGTAGGCGAGGTCGCGGAAGGAGTGGGCGTTCTCCGCGTTGAGCTCGGCCTCGAGAGAAGAAGCTGATCCAGTCGGGGTCGCCGTCGCGGGCGGTGCAGTCGGAGAAGAAGCAGTCCTCGGCCATGCCCACGGCCCGTTTGCACTTGCGGGCTGGCCATGCTCGCGTAACGCGCGGCCCTCCATCGCATACAACATGGGCCTGCGGTGGCGGGGCGTGGCCGTCTCCCGCGATCGTACTGCCCGAGGTGGATCAGCTCCAACGCGTCCTCGGGGCGGCCGAGATGGATCATCTGGCGGCTCATGCTGGAAGAGGATGTACGAGCCGAGGGGCCGGTCGCCCGCCTCCTTGGCGGCGTGCAGCGCCAGCACGAAGTACTTCTGGGCGGTGGGGTGGCAGGCCGATGTCGTAGCTCATCAGCCCGCCAGCTCGGCCAGTTCGGCGGCGACCTTGAACAGCCGCTTGGACGTCTCGTCGGGCTGGGGCTCCTGGATCGGAGCAGGCGGTGACCTCGTGTGAGCTGGCGACCACGCCTGTGGCGGCGCATCGCCGCCGCCGCATCTGGGCGTCCCAGGCGCGGAACATCCGGTGGTGGACTCCAGGAGGTCGAGCTCGGGCTTGGACAGCCGGGCGCGGCGGGCGCCTGAGGG
>NZ_BAAAXZ010000092.1:0-10257 GCF_039535865.1 Streptomyces thioluteus | reverse complement strand
CCTCACCCGCTGCGACCGGGCCCATGGGAAGGGCCAAGTTCATCACCGTGATGATGACCGTCAGGTCCTTGACCGCGCCGACCTGTCGCTTCAGGGACTTCACGGGGATGTCCGTGTTGCCGTCAGGGCGTGCACGTCCTCCCACAGGTGGGTGTCGAACTGTCCGTCGCCGAAGGCCATCACGCCTCCGGAGGTCAGACGTACCTCGGGGAGCCGGACCGGAGGGCTTCGCGCCGACGTACACGTCGCTCTCGATGATCCAGAACAAGCCCGCCGTGGACATGAGTTGCTCACCTCCTCCGAGGATGGCACCGCCGTCGCGTCGTACGCAAAGGGATCAGGCCGTCCGCCGCAACATATGAAAGGGGTCGGGAAATTCCCGCCTCCCGACCCCGTCGGCAGCGGTCCGGTACGGGCGGTGCTGACCGTGCCGTCCGGTCGGTACGCTGGTGAGATCGCTGCTCGCTGTGCTCCCGGGGGGATTTGTGATCGCGCGTCGTACGGGAAACCAGGTGGTGGTGCGGTGCGATCTGTGTCCGGGGCGGCCGGTCCTGCCGACGCCGAACGAGGATGTGAATCCGGCGAAGTGCATCCGGTGCCAAGGTGATTACCGGTGGCTGCCGGTTCCGCACCCGGATGATCACCTGTGCGATGTGTGCCGGCGGGAGTGCCCGGACTGTCAGGCGCCGTCCCCGGAAGGCGGCCGTTGCCTGACGTGCCGGGGGAGGTGCCGGACATGCCGGGGGCCGCTGCCCGAGCGGGAGTACGTGGTGGAGGTGGTCGAGCCGGACCGTCGCAAGGACCGCAAACGGCGTTGGCAGCAGCACTTTTTCCCGCAAACGGCACGCCGCGACCGCTGCGACGCGTGCCTGGAACAGGCAGGATCCCATGATCCGTTGCGAGCGGTGCTGGCTGCTGTTCCGGACTCGTTGCTGCGGGCCTGCGGGGGCGTGCTGCCGCCGTCGGCGTTGGCCGCGATCCGGGACGAACTGCCGTACCGCCCGGCGCGTCAGCTCGCCGACCGTATCGAACGGCGCTGGTGGGGCAGTTGGTCCAGTCGCCCGCTGCAGCGGCCAGCGGAGGGGAAGCAGGAAGGCTACGGCCCGGACGACGTGGTGCTGTGGCTGCTGACGCCGTCCGAGTGCCGGGGCGGATGCGAGGACGGCTTCGTCCCGGGCCGCCCGGACACGCCCTGCCCCGTCTGCCGGGGCGCAACCCGCCCTCCCGGCCCCGCCGCCGCGCGGACGGGCCGGGACGTCGAACCGACCGTGACCGCCGCGGACCGGACCCTGGAGCAGGCAGTCGCCCACCGGCCTCCGATGGCCGAGTGCACCGGCCGCGGCGGCACCTGCGGCGTCCCCGTCACCGCCCCCTACTCCCAGTGCCCCGCCTGCCTCGACTGGCCCCGCTGCGCCTGCGGCCGGCGCTACGACCCTGCGCAGCACGCCGGATGCCGCATGTGTCCAACCTCCTGATGGCGTTCGGGACTTGGCGGCACGTCAGTCTTCGTCCGAGCCGGCCAGAACTTCGGTGATCAGACGGGTGGCGAAGTCGCGGTCGCCGGTGATCCGGTTGATGTGCTCCGCGAGCAGGAAGGCGGTGGCTTCCAGGGGATTCATCTCGTCCTCCGTCCAGGGCCCGTACTGCTTGCGCCACAGGTTGGGGCTCAGGCCGGTGCCCGCGGCGATGACGAGGCCGGCCATGGTGGGGATCACCTCGGGGCGGACGCTCCTGGGCATCATGCGCATCATGGCCACGAGGTCGGGCACCACGAACGCGACGACGTCCTTGTCCTGGCCCTCGTAGGCCATCCGCAGCCACTGCATGAACATGTAGATGAGCGTGCACGCCCCGTCCAGCACGTCGTTCGCCGCCTCGGGGCCCAGGGACGCGGTGAACTGGTCGATGAGCTCCTGCTGTTCGGGGTCGGCACCGGTCTTGCCATCGTGGACGCTTTTGAGCCGGGAGTCGATGATCAGGAGCGCTGTCCCCACATCACCGGCGGGAGCGTGCTCGGGACCGCAGGGCGACGACACAGAATTCCCCTCCACATGACCACGGTAGGCGGCGCGGTGCATCCGTACAGTAGACGACCGGCGAGACGGGCGTCCGACGAATCCGGGTGCCGTCCGATCCGCCGGCCATCGCTGCGGTTGTGCGGGGGCCTTCGTCGTGGGTTCGGTGGTTGATCAGGCCTGGCGTACTTTGACGCCGCCGATGAGGGAGTAGGCGCGGACCTTGACGACGGCACCGCCGGGCTCACCGGCCGTGTCCTTGCTGCGGCCGCCGAGCAGGGAGAAGCCGCTGACCTCGACCGTCGTACCGGCCGGGACGGTCAGGTCGACGCCGCCGAGGACCGAGAACGCGTCGATCTCGGCGGACGCCCCTTCGGGGTAGGCGAGTTCCGCGCCACCGACCAGGGCCGCCTTCACCAAACGGGTCGGGTCCGTGGGCAGGTCGGCGCCGGTGTGGTCGAGCTTGGCCCCGCCCACCGCGGACACGTGCACCGTGCGCTGCCGGGCCGTGAAGGCGCCCTGGTGCTTGAGACCGCCCAGGAGCGAGAAGCTCCACTCGGTGCGGCGGGTACGGGGCGCGGTGTCCTTCGTGATCTCCATGTCCACCACGTTACGTTCGGGTCCGGACTCGACGTCAGTGTCCGCAGCCACCGCTCCAGGATGACAAACGTCATGGTCACGCACCTGACATCGGGCCGACTGGGGAGTGGCCCGTTCCGGCAGGGGCCGCCGCACCCCCGTGGCGGCGGCCCCGTCCCACGTCCCGGCTCAGCGCAGCCGGGTTGCGGCGTACACCTCGATGGCGTGCCGCTGGTACGCGGCCAGGCCTGGCGCGATCGACTCGTACGCCGCGTGCCAGTGCTCGTTCTCCACGCAGGAACGCCCGATCGCGCAGTACTCGTCGGCGGTGGCTGCCCGGATCCGGGCCAGCGTCCGGTACTGGGTGTCGATCACGGCCTGTACGTCATCGGCGTCAGCGGGCCTGCCGGCGGCCAGCAGCTCGGCCAGCCGGATCATCTGCGCCGTGCGCTCGCGTTCGTCGGCCTCGATCTCGGCCTCGCTCCACGCGAAGGTGTGCCGTTCGACGGCCTCGACCAGCTCCGGGAAGTCGCGCAGGACCTTCATGCACCGGGCGGGCCCGATACCCTCGAACAGATTCTCCGGTCGGCTGATGCTGATCATGTCTGTGCCGTCCTTCCTGGACTGCTCCAGTTCGGCGATCGTGCGGGCGACGGTGCCGGCCAGGGCGTCCAGCCGGTCGCGCTCGGCGAGCAGCCGACGGTGGTGGCCCCGCAGGGCCTCCAGCTCGTCGACCTGCGCGGCCAGGACCCGGCCGATGTCAGGCAGCCCCAGGCCCAGCGCCCGCAGCACGAGGACCTGCTGCAGTCGCAGCAGTTGGCGCTCCTCGTAGTAGC
This sequence comes from Streptomyces thioluteus, assembly GCF_039535865.1. Taxonomy (NCBI): domain Bacteria; kingdom Bacillati; phylum Actinomycetota; class Actinomycetes; order Kitasatosporales; family Streptomycetaceae; genus Streptomyces; species Streptomyces thioluteus. Next base: position 6,827 of record NZ_BAAAXZ010000092.1, on the reverse strand, counting down.
GGTGACCGTTGGTGCCGATCCAGGCCGGCGGCAGCAGGCCGATCTCGTCGTAGTGCCGCAGTGTCCGGGCCGTCACACCCGACATCCGGGCTACCTCCGCGATCGGCCAGGCCATCGCCGCCCCCCACACGGGTTGCTTCACCGGGCCGGATTCTCCGGCCCTGCTCAGGACGGTAGGGGCTTCCGCTGCGGCAGCTTCAAGCCCCGCTCTCAGCCCGGTTCCAGGAATTCGAGCCGGTTGCCCACCGGGTCCTCGGAGCAGAAGCGCTTGTGGCCCGGCAGGTTGTCGTCCCGGACGACCTGGGGCGCCTCGCTCCCCTCGCAGCCCGTCCTCGCCGCCGGGCGGGGCGGCGAGCTGTACGTGGTCGACGGCGACGAGCATCGGACCGGTTCTCCTTCCTGCCGGCGGGAGTTCACGGCCTCGGGCCGTATGTCCGGGAGGGGTTGAGAGGTCCTGTCCCATCCTGCCTCTGCCGACCTCTCCCGCCTACATGCCGGCGACCACGGTGGGCGGCATGGTTAGGGTGACCGCCATGAACGATCTTGAGCTGCCATTTCTCCAGGTGGACGGGCGTGCCGTCGCCTCCGATCCGCTGCCCACGGTGCTGATGGGCGGCTACGGACATATGACCGCCATGCAGGTCAGGAACGGCAGAGTGCGGGGACTGGCACTCCACCTGACCCGGCTCAAGGACGCCACCCGGGAGTTGTTCGGACAGGACCTCGATGGCGGGCTCGTGGTCGGCCGCGTACGGCAGGCACTGGACGAGGCGGGCGTGCGGGACGCGTCGGTGCGCGTCTACGTGTATGCGCCGCCGGACAGTGTCAGCCCGGTGACGATGGTCGTGGTACGGCCCCCGGCACCCGCGCCGAACAGCCCGCAGCGCCTGCGGAGCGTCCCGTACATCCGCCCCTTCGCCCATCTCAAGCATGTGGGGGTGTTCGGACAGGCGCACCACCTGCGGCGGGTGCAGGCCGACGGATTCGACGAGGCGCTGCTGGTGGGGGCCGACGGCCTGGTCGCCGAGGGGGCCATCACCAACGTGGGCTTCGTGGAGGGCGACACGGTGGTCTGGCCCGAGGGGCCCTCGCTGGACGGCATCACGATGCTGCTGCTGCGACGGGAGCTGGAGAAGGCGGGAGTGGACTGGCGGCAACGGCCCGTGTACCTCGACGACTTGGGTCGCTTCGACGCCGCCTTCGTCTCCAACTCCGTGGGGATCGCGCCGATCGCGCGCATCGACGACATCGGATTCCCCCACGACGGCGAACTCGTCGGTGTGCTGCCGAAGTTGTACGGGCGGGTGCCCTGGGACCTGCTCGCCTGATGCGGCAACTCCCCAGGGGGGTTGGCGGGGGTGGTTGGAGACCGAGGGTGCTGGGCAGGTCTGCCGCATGGTTGACGGCAGCCTGCCGGAGTGCGGTGCCGCTTGTGGCCCATCCTTGCCCGGACTTCGTCAATCGCCCATTTATCGCATGTCAACGTGCAGTTGGTGAGATCGACTGTCCGTTTCAGGACATCGACATGAAGGAGTGCCTTTCTTGACCACTCACCTTCGACGTGGCGTCGGCCCCCGGGTGTTACTGGCGTTAGTGGCGGCACTGTGCGGGATCATCGGTGCCACCGCGCTCGGTACGACCCCGGCGACGGCAGCCGATCAGCGTCACGCGATCTACGCCATCGCGCACCGGGTCGACACCCTGGACGGCGTGGACGCCGCGCTCAAGCACGGCGCCAACGCCATCGAGATCGACGTCTGTGCCTGGTGGAATCCGAACGAATGGCGTGCTTATCACGACTGTTCCTCGGCCGGTGAGACCCGGCACGGCCCCAGCTTCGACAGCATGATCGACCGCATTGTCTCCAACGCCAGAGCAGGGCGCCGACTGGCTCTGGTCTGGCTGGACATCAAGGACCCGAACTACTGCGGGGAAGCGCCGAACCGCGCGTGCAGCGTCGCCGGACTGCGCGACAAGGCGCAGCGGCTGACCGGTGCCGGGATCCAGGTGCTCTACGGCTTCTACGAGTACCACGGCGGCAGCACCCCGGACGTCGGCGGCAGGGGCTGGAAGAGCCTGGAAGGCAAGCTGGGCAAGCTGGAGGGCATCACGACGACCGGGACCCGCGATCAGGTCCTGGGCGCCTTCAACCGGTCCCGGTGCCGGGTTCCCGGCCGGTCGGCGGGCGATGGACTACGGCGACTCCGACATCACCAAGGGGTTCGGCAACTGCACCGAAGCCGCTCGCAACACGTGTGCGGAACTGAAGAAGGGCGCCGGGGACCGTGCCGCCGGGCGGCTCGCGGCCACGCTGTCCTGGACGACCACGTACAACGACCCGTGGTACGTCGACAAATTGCTGGGCGATGCGCGCGTGGACGGCATCATCGCGGGCTATGGCGCCTTCACCGGAGTGCGCGAGTACGACGACAACTGGAAGTGCGCCAATGCCATCAAGCTCGTCCGTGACTGGGTGAACGGACACGGCGCCACCCACCGCATGGCCAACAGCGGGGACCGCCTGTTCAGGTAGTCGACGGCCTCGGGACGGGTCCGTAGGGGCGCTCAAGCCGTGGGCCGGGATTCCGGCCGACGGCCGGCCGTGGTCGGCCTCCCTGCGCGAGAATTCATTCGAGAGGAAACGGACCTCTGACGTAAGGTCCGTCAGGTGTCATCTTCCACCGCAAAACAGCGCGCCCATAGTTCGGAGGCGCATACGGAGACCGAGTTCCGCCTGAGTGCCGACCCTGACGAGATCGGGCACTTGGTGTGCTGTCGGGACCTTTCGTGGAGCAGGGCGTTCTGTGGCGCCGAGGGTGACACGATCAACCTTGCCGTGGAAATGGTCTGCACGATGTGCGTGGAGCAGGCCGAGGTCATGCGGCCGGGCTGGATGGCGGAGCCGGAGATCGTCTGTCCCTGTCGATGGTCAACCTTGCCCGGACGAGCACGAGGTGGACCAGCGCATTGCCCGGGAAACCGGGCCTCCGGCGCTGTAGTCGCACCTCGAATCCGCTTTCCGCGCGGGCCGAGGTGACCCAACCCACAGCGACCGCACGTTGCCGATGGGTTGGCAACGCCAGGCAACACTGGCCGTCTGCCCAAGATCCCTGCGGCCGCCGTAGTTTTGAGGGGCCGGTCGCCGCACGCGGAACGTCATCGACGCCGGCATGTGATCACCGACCGTCGGCCGCAGGCAAGGAGAGCAGTATGGGAATGAAATCCCGTGTCATCGGCGCTCTGTTCGGCGCAGCCTTCTCGGGAATCGCGGTTCTGCCGTCCGGAACCGCGGCAGCGGCCGAGGACCCTTACCCGTACCCCATCAAGGCGAAGAACGTCCAGACGGGGCGATGCCTCGACGGTGACGCCAAGTACAACGTCTATACGCACGCCTGTGGCGATGACAATCCGTACCAGAAGTGGAACACCTTCATGGGTTCCAAGGGCATGATGCTCCAGAGCATCAAGACCGGGCTGTGTATGACGGTCACGCCGGACACCGGAGAGTCCAGGGTATTCAGCGAAAAATGCGACTCCGGAAACCGCAAGCAGTGGTGGGAGAAGAGATACGTCAAGGACTCCAAGTACGCGCTGATCAACGCCCAGACCAGAATGGCCCTCGACTCCAATGACAAGGGCAACGCGTACACGAAGGTCTTCGACGTCAACAATCCCTACCAGCAGTGGGTGATTTGGTACTGACCCGACTCCGGCGCCGTCACCGTTCAGGGGGTGCGGAGGGCCTCCGAACAGGCCATGCGAAACCTTTCACATGAACGCCTGCCGTGCCCTCCGGCATCCCGGATCCCGCCGTCGTGCTTGCCGGGGCGAGGCGGCGAACCTCGTCACGGTCGCCAACGACTACCGGGACAAGGGCGTCCGGTTCGTCGGCATCAACACCCGTGACACCGAACCCCGCCCCCACGATCCGCTTCGAGAAGCGGTTCGGCGTTCCGTACCCGAGCCTTCACGACTCGGGCGGTCGGCTGCTGCTCCGCTTCCCCAAGGACAACCTCAGCCCCCAGACCCTGCCCTCGACCGTCTTCCTCGACCGCAACGGCCGGATCGCGGCACGGGCGATGAAGCCGCTGACCGAGGACGAACTGCGCAGGACGCTCGGCCCGTTGGTCGCGGAGAAGTGACGGGGGCCGCCGTCCGTCAGTCGGGGCGGGCCGCGGCCGCGGCGCGAGCGGCGTGGGGGAGTGCCTCGACGATCCTGGTGATGGCGCGGTCGTCGTGGGCGGCCGTGACGAACCACGCTTCGTAGACGCTGGGCGGCAGGGCGACTCCGCGTTCGAGCATGGCGTGGAAGAACGGCGGGAACCGGAAGGCGTCCTGCGCCTGTACGGCTTCGTAGTCCCGGGCCGGCTCCGGCGCGAAGAGGACGGAGAACAGGTTGCCCGCGGACTGGACGGTGTGGGGGACGCCGGCCTCCGTGAGGGCGTCGGACACCGCGGCCCGGATCGTGTTGCTCGCCCGGTCGAGCCGGGCGTAGGTCTCCTCGCCCGCGAGCCGGAGCGTGGCGAGGCCGGCCGCGACGGACAGCGGGTTCCCGGAGAGGGTGCCGGCCTGGTAGACGGGGCCGTCCGGAGCGAGGCGTCCCATGACGTCGCTTCTGCCGCCGACCGCGGCCACGGGCATGCCGCCGCCGATGACCTTGCCGAAGGTGACCAGGTCGACGTCGTAGGGCTCCGCGGAGAGCGTCTTCTGCAGACCCCAGTAGCCGTCCGGTGCGACCCTGAACCCGGTGAGGACCTCGTCGAGGATCAGCAAGGCGCCGTTCTCGTGGACGACCGAGGCGAGAGCGGCGTTGTATCCGGGGTCGGGTGCGACGACCCCCATGTTCGCGGCCGCCGCTTCGACGATGACCGCCGCGACGCGTCCCGGGTGGGCCGCGAAGACGGCCCGTACCGCGTCGAGGTCGTTGTAGGGCAGGACGACGGTCTGCGCGGCGATCGGCTCGGGAACACCGGCCGAGGTGGGAAGGCCGAAGGTGGCCACGCCGGAGCCCGCGGCGGCGAGGAGACCGTCGGAGTGGCCGTGGTAGTGGCCGGCGAACTTCACCAGCAACGGCCGGCCGGTGAAGCCGCGGGCCAGGCGGATCGCGGTCATGGTCGCCTCGGTGCCGGTGGACACGAGACGCAGCTCGTCGATGAGGCCGCCTACCGCACGCGTGCCGCCGAGCCGTTCGACGACGAGCTCGGCCAGCTCCGTCTCGGCCGGGGTCGAGGCGCCGAACGAGAGGCCCCGGGAGGCGGCGTCCTGAACCGCGGCGACGACCTCCGGGTGGGCGTGACCGAGGATCGCCGGTCCCCAGGAGGCGACGAGGTCGACGTACTCGCGTCCTTCGACGTCCGTGACGTACGGGCCGGAGGCGGAGACGAGGAAACGGGGCGCACCGCCCACCGATCCGAAGGCGCGCACGGGGGAGTTGACGCCGCCCGGGATGACCCTCCGCGCCCGGGCGAACTGGGACTCGTTGTCCGTCGTCGTGCTCATCGTTCGATCAACCTCGTGGCGAGTTCGGGATGGATGCGGGCCTCGGCGGCGAGCGGGCGCGTCGCCGAGGCTCCCCGTGAACGGCGGGGGCGGACGGAAGGGGTGGGTGGGGCAGCCATGGCGGCAGTCTAGGCCAGCGCCCAACTCGGCATCACAGGGGGACGAATGGACTCGATCACTTCTCCTGCCTGGGCAAACAACCCTGGTTTTATGCGCACTTCGGCAGGGCCCCGGCTCAGTCCGCCGGGCAAGTGCCCGGTCGCACCGCCGGGTTGTCGCGGAACCGGGTGCCGGCGACCGCCGATGCCAGTGCGGCCGCGCACATGGCGAGCCAGGCGATGTGGAAGCCGTGCAGTGTCTGGTGTCCGAGGATCGCGGTGAGGATCGCGACACCGAGGGCCGACGCGATCTGCCGGGACATCATGAGGACCGCGGTGGCGAGTGAGGTCCGTTCCGGGGGCAGGGTGGCCGCCGAGCCGAACAGCGGCGGCTGCAACAGCGCGGTGCTGATGCCGGCGAGTATCGCGCCGGGCAGGAACGCGACGAGGTACTGGGGCCGGTCCGTCGCGGTCAGGGCCCACCAGCCGCAGCCCGCCGCGAGGGTCAGGCCGCCCAGTGCCGCCGAGGCCGGCGCGCCGAAGCGCGCGACGATACGGCCGGACAGCGGTGCCGTCGCCATGGTGCTGGCGGGCATCGGGGCGATGGACAGCGCCGCGGCCACGACGGAGTAGTGCCAGCGGCCGGTGAGGAAGAGCGTGGCCGCCAGGATCATCGCGGCGAACGCCAGGTAGTACAGGAACACGCCGCTCACGGCGACGGTGAACAGCCGGTGCCGGAAGAGGGCGAAACTGATCACCGGATCGGGGGCCCGGCGGAGGTGGCGTACGGTCAGGGCGCCCAGCAGGACGGTCGCCGCGGCGCACCCGAGGGTGGCCCCGGAACCGTATCCCCAGTCGGAGGCCTGCGTGAACACGGTCGTCAGACCGGCCACGGTCGCCAGGACCAGGGCCGCCCCCGGCAGGTCCAGGCGCTTGCGGACGCCCCGCGGGGACGCCGGGAGCCGGCGGCGTCCGGCCAGCACCGCGACGGCCACGACGGGAATGTTGATCAGGAAGATCCACTGCCACCCGGCGGCCAGCAGCAACCCCCCGGCGACGGGGCCGGATCCGGCGCCGGCCGCGGCGACCGCGGTCCAGATGCCCATCACCTTGGCGTGTTCGTGCGGGGGGAACGCGGGGAGCGCGAGGCCGAGGGAGGTCGGAATGAGGATCGCGGCCGCCACGGCCTGCACGACCCGCGCCATCACCAGCACGGCGAGCACCGGGGCG
>NZ_BAAAXZ010000091.1:0-13370 GCF_039535865.1 Streptomyces thioluteus | reverse complement strand
CCACGACGGCCCGCGGAGCTCGTGGGCGGCGACGGACACGACGTACTGGACGGGACGGCCCGGGTCGTCGAGGACACCGGGCGCGACGTGACGGCCGAATTCGTCGAGGGGGCCCGGCGCGCCCTCGCCGCGGCCCGCCAATCCGGCTGCACCCGGGCCCTGTTGATGCCGCGCAGCCCTTCCTGCGGGCGGGGATCGGTCTACGACGGGTCGTTCACCGGCAGTTCGGTCGCGGGCGACGGCGTCACCGCGGCGCTGCTCGAACGGAACGGCATCGCGGTGCGGCCCGCGCCGGGGGTGTGAGTACGGCGATCCCGTGCCCGTGTGGTGCACATGCGCACTGCCGGTGCTACAGCGGCCAGTTGGCCAAGCGCCGATGCGAACGCGTCATTTCCCGTATTCGTCGAACCTTCATTCACTGATGCGGTGGCAGACTTCGGTCCGCCGTCCCCGGCGGGATGCCGGTGGACGACCGACTCGGCGAAAGGAGGCCCTCCTATGAGGAAGAGGGTCAGCGCGCTTCTCGCAGTTGCCACGCTCGCCACCCTGGCACTCACCGGCCAGGCCGCCGCAACACCGTCCGCACACGCGTCGGCCGACGCCACGAGATCCACGACCACGGCGAGAATCAAGGCCACCCAGGTCCTGTACGCCACCGCCGTGCTGGAGCGCGGCCAGTCCTGGAGCTCCGACACGGCCACGCTGGTCATGCAGACCGACGGCAACCTCGTCGTCTACGACGAGTTCGGCCGGGCCCGTTGGAACGCCAACACCGTCAACCAGGGCTGGCGGGCCGTCTTCCAGGAAGACGGCAACTTCGTCGTCTACACCCGCTCCGGCAAGGCGGTCTGGAACTCGAAGACCGCCGGGCACCCGGGGTCCCGGCTCGCCGTCCAGGACGACGGCAACGTCGTGATCTACGACGGCAGTCAGGCCATCTGGAACACCCGCACCGCTCACTGATCAGGTCCGTCGGCGGGCCGGTTTCCCCGGCCTGCCGACGGTGTGTGCCGTCAGCCCGGGGGCCACGCCTCGATCAGCCTGATGAGCGGGTCGCCGTTCCGCCGGCCCTCGATGGCGCACGCGTAGTACTCACAACCGTGCCCCTCCACCATGGCGCTGGAGGCGTGGCTGCCCGGCGGGCCGCCCACCGCCGTGAACCCGACCGGGACACCGGCCATTTGATAGCGGAGCGTGGCCGCACCGGATTCCCAGGGGTAATGGACCGAGGTGATCCGGAAGGTGTCGGACGCGTCGGGGTGGAGGACATGGCCCGTGCCGGGTGCCGGGTCGTCGAAGGTCCCGGCCACGGTCCGGGACGTGAGCACCAGCGAGTGCGCCGTCTCGTTGCTGACCGTGACGTCGTAGTGATCGCAGGCGGGCGGCGGGGCCCCGGTCTCCATGGCCTTGTCCCGGAGCTCGGTGAGGTAGGACTTGTTCATGCCACCAGGGTCGGGGCCGGGGCTCCCGCCCGGTGTCGGCCGATCGACAGGGGTGCGCGGAGGGGACACGGCTCCCCCGTCCGGTGGGCACGGAACGGGCACGGAACGCTAACGGCCCGCTTCCGCGGCCCTGGCCGCGCGCCGCGCGAAGACCTCGTCCCGCCGGGCCTCCATCTGCCGCAGCGCTTCCTTGCGGTCCCGCTTGGAGAGGCGGTCGAGATAGGTGTGGCCGACGAGGTGGTCGGTCTCGTGCTGGAGGCACCGGGCGAAGTAGCCCGTCCCCTCGATGACGACGGGGTCGCCGTCCTTGTCGACGCCGCGGACGACGACGCGGTCGGCGCGGGGCACGTCCATGACCGCTCCCGGCACGGACAGACAGCCCTCGCTGTCGTCGAGGAGCCGACGGCTGCCCGCGCCGGGCTGCTCCAGGACCGGATTGACGACGTGGCCGACGTGCCGGATCCCGTCGTCGTCCGGGCAGTCGTACACGAACAGCCGCAGGCCGACGCCGACTTGGTTGGCGGCCAGGCCGGCCCCGTCGGCCACGTGCATCGTCAGGAACATGTCGTCGATCAGCGCCGACAGCTCCGGAGTGCCGAACTCGGTCACCTCCCGGCACGGGCGGCTCAGGACTTCCTCGCCGACCACCGTGACCCGGCGCACCGAGCCCCGTTCCGCCTCCGGCGGGAGAGCCGGGTAGGCGTCGACGGGACGGCCCTGCACGCGGACGCGCCGGTCGACCGGACGGGACCGGTCATGACGGACAGGCATCGCTGTCTCCCCTCCTCTTCGGCAAGATCACTTGCCATGTACTTTGCAAAGTAGCAGACTTTGCAAAGTGACTGAAGAAGATGCCCTCACCCCTCGCGAGGGACTGCGCGAACACGAGGTCCGTACGGCCCTGCTGGAGCTGCTCGCCGAGGTCGGCACCGTCACGGCGACCGAGGCCGCGGCCCGGCTGGGCCACAGCTCCGGGCTCTGCTCGTTCCACCTGCGGCAGCTCGCGCGCCACGGGTACGTCGAGGAGGCCCCCCACCACGGAGGCCGCGTCCGCCCCTGGCGCCTGACGCGACGCGCCCCCGCCGCCGGGGCGTCCGCGGACGGCGAGCTCGGGGACGACGGGTTCGGGACCCTCGCCCGGGGGCTGGAGGACGAGAGCTGGCAGCACTGGCTGGCGCAGCGGGAGACGGCGCCCGCCGAGTGGCGCCACGACGAGGCGTTCAGCGCCGTCGCCTACCTGACGCCGGAGGAGATGGCCCGGGTCGCCGACGCGATCCGGCGGGCGCTCGCGCCCTACCAGGACCGCGAGCAGCGCCCCCTGGCCCGGCCCGAAGGGGCCCGACCGGTGGCCCTCATCAGCCGGCTGTTCCCGCTCCTCCCCCAGTAGATCCCCCTGGATCCCCCTGGGCGCGCGGCGTCAGCTCGGCTTGGCGGGCGCGGAGTTGGTGTGTCGGATGGCGGCGCGGAGGTGTCCGGCCAGGCGGACGGGGTCGCCGACGGCCCACAGATGGAAGTAGAAGAGGCGGGGCTGGTCGGTGAGCATGTGACTGTGGAAGGCGACGATGTCGATCTTCCCGCGCCGCAACGCCTTTACCACAGCGGGCACTTCGCGTGCGGTCACGGCGATGTCGCCGTTCAGCAGGGCCTTGTCGCGGCCGAGGGGCTGGAAGATCAGGGCGCTGGTGCTGCCCGTCATCCTGGGCAGGACCCGGTCGTGGTCGGCCACGGTCTCCTTGCGGGCGTAGGTGACCTTGTAGACCTTGCCCTGCGCCCGCCCCTCCGCTCCCAGGGCCCGGTCCACGGCCGGTCCGTCCAGGGCCAGGGGCACGTCGTGGGGAGTGCCCCGGACGTGCGGCGTGCCGGTGACGTCCAGGACCGCGCGCAGCGCACGGGCCAGGGCCAGCGGGTCCCGGCCCATGCCGTGGAAGTGCAGCCACCACATCGCCGGGCTGTGGGCCGGCAGGTGCTCGTGGAGGGACGTCTGGGTCAGGCCGCGGGCGACCAGCACGTCGTGCACCTTCCGCACCTCGCGCTCGGTGACCGCCAGCTCTCCCATCATCATCGTCCGCCGGTCGGGATAGCGGATGAAGGAGACGAACGACCCGATCGCCGCGACCCGTTGCCCCTGGCAGACCACCTTCAGATCGGCGCGGGGGAACCCGACCCCGTAGGCCCGGCGGTCCACGACCCTCCCCGGATGACCGAGCACGTCCGCCACTCCCCGCCAGTCGGACTCCCGGGTGAGGGACGGCCGGATCGGCGCCGGGTGCCGGTCCCGCGCGTCCGCGGTGTCCGTCGCGAGGAGCACGGAGGCGAGGGCGATCAGTCCCGCCAGGCACCGCCGGACCCGTAGCCGCGTCGCGCTGCCCGCTCCCACTCCCGCTCCCTGTGACCGGCCGTCCACCATGCGTGCCTCCGACTCGTCCCGTCCCGTCTCGTCCACCACCCATGCCATGCCGCGATTCCGGGAAGCGCGATACGGGAGGGGCCATTCGGCGCACCGGCTCCCCGGGGGGTCTCGTCGCGAGGAATATCCCTTGCACACACCTCACGGGAAATGGATCCTTGTCCTGTCATGCGTACCAATAGCCTGTGGATCACCCGCGCCGAGACCGGCGCCGACATTCCCGTCGTCCGCGAGATCGTCCTCGCCGCGTTCGACACCCCGCTGGAGGCCGACCTCGTCGACGCGCTGCGCGCCGACTCCTCCTGGATCGACGGCCTGTCCCTCGTCAGCGCCGATGAGCACGGCACCCCCGTCGGCCACGCCCTGCTCACCCGCTGCCACATCGGCGACGTCCCGGCACTGTGCCTGGCCCCCGTCTCCGTCCGGCCCGAGCAGCAGAAGAGCGGCGCCGGTTCGGCCGCTATCCGCGCCGCGCTCGCCGCGGCGGGGGCGATGGGCGAGCGCTACGTCACCGTCCTGGGACACCCGGCGTACTACCCGCGCTTCGGTTTCGGCCGCGCGTCCCTCCACGGGATCGGGGTGACCTTCGACGTCCCGGACGAGGCCCTGATGGCCCTCGCCCTGGACCCGGCCCACCCGCTGCCCGCCGGCACCATCCGTTACGCGGCTCCTTTCGGGATCTGACGGCCCCTGGACCGCCGTTGTGGTCCGGGAGCGCTCCCGGACCACAACGGCGGTGCGGCACTCAGTACCCGCGGTAGGCCGTGACGTCAGTGGTGTGCGCGTGGCCCCTGACGTCCAGCAGCACGCGTATCGGGTGACCGGTGTAGTAGTTGCCGATGGCGTGGTACTCCGTCCAGTCGCACGGCTTCCACCCGGTGCCGGCGACGATCCTGCCGGTCTTGGTGTCCTTGAACCGGACCTGGGCCTCGCCGCCGTCGTGGTTGTTCCAGCACTTGAGCGTGATCTTCGCAGAGTTCGCGGGCCGGGGCAGGGTGAAGTTCTGCGACTCCCAGTGCTTTCCGTGCTTGTTGAGGTAGTCGGCGGAGATCTTCGCCGGGCCCCAGACGTGCTTCCAGGTGGTCCGGAGCTCGGCGCCGTCGCGGGAGTCCGCCGTGTGGACGGCGCCGGCGGACGCGGCCGTGGCGGCGGTGCCGCCCGGCGCGGCGGCCATGGACGGAGCCGCGGCCAGGACGCCGCCGAGAACCGCGGTCGTGACCGTCAGGGCGATGCGCTTGCGTACATACATGTCTCGGGTTCCTTCCCCCGCTGTTCGGGAGGGCGGCGCGGGGTGGACCGCGCCGCCCGGTTGCACCACAGACCCTGACGGGTCACATCCGCAACTGCCAGACCTCACGGCCCAGTCGGGGCTTCCTGGGACGTCCCACGGCCCGGCCTGCGGAGACGTCATGTCCCACGACGCACGGGTGGGACGCGACGGTGATGGAGGGAGAGCCGGGGCACCCGGATCCGGGCCGCGGCGAGCGGTTGCCGCTCAACTGCCGGGCCGGTCCGTGCCGTCGAGCGGGCGCACCACCCGGGCCGGGTTGCCCACCGCCAGGACGCCGGGCGGCAGGTCGCGGGTGACCACGGATCCCGCGCCCACGACCGTGTTCTCGCCGATCGTCACCCCGGGGCAGACGATCACTCCCCCGCCGAGCCAGACGTTGTCGCCGACCGTCACCGGCAGGGCCTTCTCCCAGCCCGCGCGGCGGCGTTCGGGGTCCAGCGCGTGCGTGGGGGTAAGCAGTTGGACGTTCGGGCCGATCTGGGCGTCCGCGCCCACGGTGATGGGGGCGGCGTCGAGGAAGACGGCGCCGAAGTTGACGAACGCCCCCGCCCCGATGCCGATGTGGTAGCCGAAGTCGCAGTGGAACGGCGCGCGGATCCTCACCCCTTCCCCGACGGAGCCGAGGAGCCGTGTCAGCAACGCGTGGCGTTCCTCGGGGCCGGACAGGGATGCCGCGTTGTACGCCGCGCAGAGCTCCGCGCGGCGGCGGGTGTCCGCGACCAGCTCGGGGTCGTCGGGCACGTACCATTCGCCGGCCAGCATGCGTTCCTTGTTCACTCCCACGGCGGTCGTCCTCTCCTCGTCGACGTCGCGACTCTAACGAGGCCGTCGGCGGCCAACTGCCGTGGATCGTCCGTTGTTTGCCGGCGGGGTCACCCGGTCGCCAGAAGCGCGGCGATCACCGCGGCGGCGGGAGGGCCGTCCAGGAGGCGGCGCAGTTCCGTCGCCCCGTCCCGTCGCTGCTGCGGCGTGAGGGAGAGGTAGCGCTCCAGGCGTTCGTTGAACGTGCCGCGGAACCGCGCGTAGAGGCCGTCGTCCTCCCGGACCCGGCCGGCGACGGCCGCCAGGGCCTCGGTGCCCGCCCGGTCGTCCTCGGGCGGCGCGTGGCCGGGCAGGACGTCCGAGAAGCGCCCGGCAAGACGGCCGAAGAGGGTGCCGGCGAGCTGCCGGACGGTGAACGTGTGCGCGTAGTGCTGTTCGTGGAGCGCCAGCGGCAACCGGCCCAGGAGCGTGGCCTCGTGGAGCGCCGAGAGGCCGGGGGCGAGCAGGTAGTGCGGTGTCCTCGCCACCTGGCGCAGCAGTTCGCGCTGCGGCAGGAACCGGTGGTCGACCCGGCACCCGGCCGTCCGGAGCGTACGGGCGCGGTGGCCTGCGTACGGGCCGCCGCAGAGCAGGACGCCGGTGAACCGGGGCCAGTCGGCGAGCAGGTCCGGGATCCAGCGGTCGAGGAGCCGGAGGTAGTCGTTGTGGACGTCGAAGTCCAGCAGGAAGTTCTTGAAGCCGCCGGTGTTGACGATCAGGTCGTAGTGCGGCCCGCTGTCCGCCGGTTCCTCCGCCCGCGCCTCGTGCAGGCCTTCCAGGTCGACGAGCGGGCCGGTCAGGTGCATCGGGCGGTCCGCACCGGCGTCGGCGAACCCGGCCATGCGCCGGGAGACGCCCGGGAAGTTCTGGACCACGCTGTGGTCGGCCAGGAAGTGGGCGGCGAGGACGCGTTCGTGGGGCGAGAGGCGGGCCAGGTGCCGGCGGGCCGCCGGGAAGGAGTCGCGCGGTACGGTCGCGCACAGCTCGCGGATCCGCGCCAGCGGGTGCCGGTGCTGCCAGAAGCCGAACAGGCAGTCCACCAGGACCACCGGGCGGCGCGCCACGACGGAGCGCAGGACGAGGTCGGCGTCCATGACGGAGACGACCCGGTCGCTGTCGGCCAACAGCCGGTCGTGGAGGTCGCCGTTAAGGTGGTCATGGATGCCGTCGAAGGCGGCGGCGTTGCGGCGCGCGAACGCCGCCGCGACACCGTCCCCCACGAACACCCGCTCGTGCGCGGCGAGTTGCCGGGCCACGGCGACGAGCACGGAGGCCGGGCCGAAGCCGCAGTTCTGGGCTCCCATCAGGACGCGCATGGCGCGTCGGTCAGGAGCGCGGCGAGCCGGGCGGCGAAGGGGGCCGGGTACTTGGCGTAGCCGGAGTGTCCGCCGGGGAACTCCACCAGCTCCCTGCCGAGCCGGCGCGCCAGGACGGCCGCCGGCCGGTGCACGGTGTGGGTGCGCGAGTCCCGGCCGCCGGCCGGCACCACCCGGTCCGCCAGGGCGGCCAGTGCCGTGACGTCGGGTACGCAGCGGACGGACGGCCGCATCACGTGGGAGAGGAAGAACTCGCTGTTGTCGGCCGCCTCGGGCAGGTCCGGGGCGGGCCTTCCCCCGAAGACGGCGCAGAGCCTCTCCATGGCCGCGGGCACGCCGTCCCGGCGGTACGTCGCGTACACCTCGTCGAAGAACGCGGCATGCCGTACCGCGTCGGGCAACAGCCCCATGGCGGGCGGCTCGTGGGCGACCGCCAGCCGGATCCGGTGCGGGTCGCGGACCAGCAGCTCCAGCGCGATCAGCCCGCCCGCGCAGCTGCCGAACACCCGTACCGGCTCGTCGTCCCGGGCGAGGTGGCCGAGCAGCCGCGAGGCGTCGTCGGCCTGGGTGCCGAGCCACGGCTCCGGCGGGGGTGCGCCGAGCGCGCTGCGCGAGATACCGCGCGGGTCGTAGGTGACGACGCGGTGACCGGCGGCGAGCTCGTCGGCCAGCCTACGGAAGACCTCGGCGTCGGAGGCGCCGCCCGGGACGAGCAGCAACAGCGGCCCCGGCGCCGCGCACTTCGAAGTACAGCCGGGCGCCCGGTACGGGCAGCGACCCGCGCTCCGTCGTGTCCATCACCCTCCCGATCGCTGCGGCACAGGACCTTGCGCAAGGAGGCTACGCGCGGGACGGGCCGCGCGGACAGGCGTACGCAGGCCGTCGTGCGCGGCCGTACGGGTCCGTGCCCTGTCCGTCGCTCCGGCACGCCCGTCTGCGGGCCGTACCGGCGGGGCAGGGAGATCCCATGGTGTCCAGTGCGAGAAGAACCGTGGAACGAGCCGCCGCGACGCTCGGCGGAAGATCTGTGCGGGTGGCCGCCCTGTTGGCCGCGGTGGTCCTCGGCACGGCCGCCCCGGCGCCGGCCTCCGCCCATGCCCGGGATTCCGGCCCGTTGCAGTGCCTGGGCACGGAATCCGTCACCTACAGCCCCGGGGTCACGCTCCTGCCGCGGCCCATCCACGTCACGGTGGACGGGCGGTTCGGTTCCTGCGCCGGTGGCGGTGGAGCGGTGAAGAGCGGCGGCTATCACGAGGAGTTCACCCTCTTCACAGGCTGCAACAATCTCCTCGAAGGCTTCCGGGCCCGCCGGACCTACGCGTGGAACACCGGTGATTCCAGCACCGCCGACATCGCCGGGAGCAGTACGGCCGTGGCCGGCCAGGTGGTCACCCCGGTCGCCGGCACCGTCACCCACGGCCGCTTCCGGGGGCGGGGGGGTGCTCCAGCTCATCCCCCTGCCCCAGCCGGGGGTGCTGCAGTGTCTGTCGGGCGGTCTCACCGGCGCGACGGGGCCGACGACCCTGACGGTCCTCTGAGCCGTCATGGGTACGGGCGTCACGCGCCCCGCCAGATGTTGTCGAAGGCGGCCTGCTCGATGGCCCGCCGTTGCCGTACGGCCGCCAGCTCCATCAGCGCGTCGTTGACCGCCGCGAGGACGGTCTGCACGGCCTCGCCGGTCCCGGCCACGGCGTCCTCCGCGTCCCCGGCGTTCCCGGCGTCCTCGTCACGGATGCCGACGGCCGCCACGAGGGCCGCGAGGACGGGTTCGTCCGAGGCCCGGCGGTCGGCGGCCCGGCGCCGGTCGGGGGAATCGGCCAGTGCCGTCCGCCCGTCCTGGAAGGGCCGCCAGTGGCTCCGCCGCCACACGAGCCGCCCCTCCGCCTCCAGGGCGTCCAGATAGGCGGTGGCCAGGCCGCGGCCCCTGCGCCACAGCCAGTCGGCGACGGACTCGTACGGCGCTTCCCTGACCAGTGACGCTGCGGCCTGGTCCGCCAAGGGGTCGGCCGCGCCCGTCGGGGGGCCGGGCAGGATCCGGTCGCCGTCCAGCGCGACGGCTCCGGCGGCCAGGAGGTCGATCAGTTCGGCCCCGGCCAGCGCGAGCGACAGCTCGCCCTGCATCACCGGGCGGCCGGGCGCCGCGTCCAGGGCGCTGATCATCAAGTCCCGGGGTGTGGTCATGACAGGCTCCCCACGAGGGGCGTCGGCAGGTGGTGCGACGCCCCTCGTACACGAGCCTAGGGAGCGGGGACCGCCGCTGCACCCTCACGGCGGCGGTCCGTCCGGCCGGGTCAGGCCACCGGTGCCGGGTAGGTCGGGTACTCCACGCCGGAGACGTGCTGCACGACGCGGATGACCTGGCACGAGTAGCCGAACTCGTTGTCGTACCAGAGGTAGAGGATCGCGTTGTCGCCCTCGACCTTGGTGGCACCGGCGTCGACGATCGACGCGTGGCGCGAGCCGATGAAGTCGCTGGAGACCGCGTCGGGCGCGCTGATGAAGTCGATCTGGCGCTTGAGCGGCGAGGTGAGCGACACGTTGCGGAGGTAGTCGAGGACGTCCTCGCGGGTGGTCTCGCGGGCGAGCTGCAGGTTGAGGATCGCGATCGAGACGTCCGGCACGGGGACGCGGATCGAGCTGCCGGTGATCTTCGCCTGGAGCTCGGGCAGGGCCTTCGCGACGGCGGAGGCGGCGCCGGTCTCGGTGATGACCATGTTGAGCGGCGCCGAGCGGCCGCGGCGCTCGGAGCTGTGGTAATTGTCCAGCAGGTTCTGGTCGTTGGTGAACGAGTGGACGGTCTCCACGTGACCGCGCAGCACGCCGTACTCGTCGGCCATCGCCTTCAGCGGCGGGACGATCGCGTTGGTGGTGCAGGACGCGCAGGACAGGATCTGCTCGTCCGGCTTGATCGTGTCGTGGTTGACGCCGTGGACGATGTTCGGGACGTCGCCCTTGCCCGGCGCGGTCAGGACGACCTTGTCGATCCCGGGGCGCAGGTGCTGGGACAGGCCCTCGCGGTCGCGCCACTTGCCGGTGTTGTCGATGAGGATGGCGTCCTTGATGCCGTACGCCGTGTAGTCGACCTCGGACGGGTCGTTGGCGTAGATCACCTTGATCTCGTTGCCGTTGGCGGTGATCGTGCCGTTCGCCTCGTCGACCGTGATCGTGCCCTGGAACTGGCCGTGGATGGAGTCCCGGCGCAGCAGGGAGGCGCGCTTGACGAGATCCCCGTCGGCCCGGCCGCCGCCCCCGCGGACGACGATGGCGCGCAGCCGCAGGCCGTTGCCGGAGCCGGACTTCTCGATGAGGAGGCGGGCGACGAGGCGGCCGATGCGGCCGAAGCCGTAGAGGACGACGTCGCGCCCGTCGCCGCGCTCGATCTTGTTGGCCCCGGTGGCGCCGGCGACGGCCCGGGCGGTGAACTCCTCCACCGACAGACCGCGGTCGTCGGTCCGGTACGTCGCGGCGAGCATGCCGATGTCGATCTGGGAGGGACCGAGATCGAGCGTGGTGAGGGCCTGCAGGAAGGGCAGCGTCTCGGTGACCGAGAGCTCCTCACCGGCTATCTGGCGGGCGAACCGGTGGGTCTTGAGGATGCTGACGACCGACTTGTTCACCAGGGAGCGGCTGTGGACCAGGACGGTGACGTCCCGCTCCCGGTGCAGCTTCCCGATGATCGGGATCATCGACTCCGCAATTTCCTCGCGGTTCTTCCAGTTGGTGAACGTGTCCTCGTTGACAGTCACAGGGGTATCTCTTTCGAGCTAGGCGGCGCTCACATGCTAACCCCATGGACTTTCGCCCCTTCAAGGGGTGTGACCGGAGTGACACATGTCCGGTCTGCGCGTTTTGTGCGATACAAGCCGGCCCCGGCGTGCGGAAGCCCACCGGGGCCGGCCGGTCCGTGAGCGCCGCCGCTCAGACAGCGGCGAACGCCATCTCCGCCGGGCGGACGACGACGTACCCCTGGCCGGGGGCAGCGCGGAAGCCCTGCGGGTCCCCCGCGAGGTACTCGGAGATCGGCGTCTTCACGTGGTACAGGACCACCGACTCGGTGACGCCGAAGATGGCCGGACAGTCGGTGAACAGGGGCGCTTCGGCCTGCACATAGGCCAGGCCGGCCCGGAGGTGGGCGTCGGTGACGGGGGCGTCGCCGGCGCGGTGGGCGACGATCTCCTGCACCATCGCCTCGCAGGTGGCGGCGAACTCCGCGTCCTCCGCGAAGGCGCGGTCCGTCCGCTGCCGCACGGCCCGGTACTCGGGCACGTCCAGGAGTTCGGAAAGGGCCCGCACGCGGAACCGCTCGGCCGCCGTTCCCAGCCTCTCCAGGGACCGGTTGATCCGCCGCCGTACGTCGCGGACGGTCGACTTCACCGATTTCGCGGCGCTCTCCGGCGTGCGGCCGTCGGCCAGGAGCATGTCGTCCAGGGCGGTGTCGACGTAGACGACGTCGATCCGCTCGTAATGGTTCTCCGCCCATGCGAGCAGCGCGGTGAGCCGGTCCTGATTGAAATAGCTGTTCCCGGCGCTTATTCCGATGAGGGCGTGTTCCGCGCGCTGCCAGATGCGCCGGCAGTTGTCGCCGAGAGGCTCCCCGTGCATCTCGATGCGGGGGGCCTCCGTCAGCACGTGCGGCGGCATAACGTCTTCTCCTCTGGGGGGTTCATGGATCCGCTCAGGAGGCCGGGGAGGACGAGGCGTCCTTCAGCGTGTCCGCCATCTTCAGGCAGAGTTCGTCGAGGATGCGGGCGATGTCCGTGTCGCCGCCCATGGGGGCGAACATGACGCCGTCCAGGCGCTCGCGCACCTCGGTGAGCCCGGGCGAGCTGCCGCCGGCCCGTTCGAGGATCTCCAGCGTCCGGCGCGCGGCGTCCGCGCAGCGGAAGGCACCATAATCCGAGGGCTCGTTGAGCAGGCCCCGGCCGCTGCTCAGCAGGTACGCGGCGAGCAGGGCGATGTCCTCATGCAACCGGTTCTGCGGCACGGTTTCCCCAGACTTCATAGCTGATCACCTCGTTCTTGTCGCGGCGGTCGGAGGGCGTGGGCGGCTGCGCGGCGCGCCCGACGGGCACGAGCAGCACCGGTTCGAGCGGCTCCGGCAGGCCGAGCAGGTGGCGCAGCACGTCCTCGCGGAAGCTGCTCACGGGGCAGCCGCCGAAGCCGAGGGCGTGGGCGGACAGGAGCAGGTTCTCCACGGCCATGGCCACGCAGAGCTTCGAGGTCTCGTAGATCTTCCGGGATATCTCACCGGTGAACCCGGCCGTCAGCCGCCGGTCGATACAGGCGACGACGACGAAGGAGGGCGTTCCGATGATGCCGGGGGAAAAGGCCCGCAGCAGCCGCACGTTCGCCGGATCGCGCACCACGACGAACGACCACGCCTGTTTGTTGGACGCGGTGGGTGCGGCGAGCATGCACTCCAGCATCCGGTCGATGAGTTCGTCGTCGATGGGTTCCGGTGCGTAATTCCGGAGGACGGTCCGGGTGCGGATGACGTCCAGCACGTCGGGCAGCGTTTCCGGCAAGGGACTCTTTGGCATCACTTCCCTTTCTCTTGCCCCTCTGGGCAACAAACGCCACTTGTGTACCGCACGTTGACAAGCGGGCTCAAGGAGTCACCACGGCAAGATCTGCGGACATCACGCGGAACCGGTTGTTCAGTGACGAAGGGGATGAATGGCCGAACACCCGCTATTGGTCGGCGCCTTCACCGCCCCGGAGGCCGCGCGCGCCGCGCGGATTTCGGCCGGGGGCGTCCCGCACCGATGGAGTTCAGAGAGGAACAGGCTTGTCCAGATGGCCTTTTCGGCCATCCATGCGCATCCGAGGCGTCATCACCGAGGGCCGTAACGGGGTGATTTGAGCCGATCCGCACCCTTCCCGTCCCAGAATGTGGGATAGATGACGTAGGCGGCCGCGCCGGGCGCGGCGAAGCCTCCCCGAGTCGCACACCGTGAGCGACGCATCACGCCGTGCACAGGATCACCGGTGCTGACAAGTAGTGATCATCGGCCAGCCGTGGACGGCCCCCGGACCGGCCGGCCGAGCACCCCGGGAAGCGCTTCCACCCTGGTCGACTTCCGGTAACCCCCGACCCGGCAGGCCGCCGATCG